>JAIPED010000064.1 GCA_021737325.1 Deltaproteobacteria bacterium | reverse complement strand
ACCCTGCCAACAAGATTTCCACTCCTCATCAGTTCTACTGGGTGTTTATCGGGTTCTTCTTCTTTATCGTGGTGAGCTTGCTGACCAAGCCTCCGCGCAAGGAAGTTATTCAGAAGTACTGTTATGACCTCAGACCCGATGGTTGGGATAAGAAGTAGTTTTTAGCGGTGGCGGCTTGTTTACGAGCCGCGACAACACACGGCGGGAAGGGGATAACCCCTCCCGCCGTTCTTTTTTTAAGGGGAAATTATCGGTTGCTATTGGTGATTTTTTTTAAGGCTAACAATCCTGTTTGCACCTCTTCTTGGGTGTTGAAGTAGCCAAAACTAAAACGAATTGTTCCCGTGGGGAAGGTGCCGATGGTGCGATGCGCCAAGGGGGCACATTGGAGCCCCACCCGCGTCATGATGCCAAATTCTTCTTCCAAAGTTTCCGCAGCTTCCGCGGGGGAGATTCCTTCAATGGTAAAAGAAACGGCGGGCAGCACCTTTTTTGCGTCGGCGGGTCCGTAAATTTTTATTCCCCCAATGCTTTTCAGACCTGTCAGAAAAAACGCGGTTAATTCCTCTTCCTTGGCACGAATGTTTGTTACGCCTTCATTTTTAAGAAACTTAAGAGCGGCGTTTAAGCCAGCAAAGCCGATGGTGTTGGGTGTGCCTGCTTCAAATTTATCGGGTAAAAATTCGGGGTGCGTTTCAAACTCCGAACGGCTTCCCGTGCCCCCACAAAGAAACCGCTTCATTTGCTTCGCCACATCTTTTTTTACATAAAAACCGCCCGTTCCCTGTGGTCCTAGAAGCGATTTATGCCCCGTGAAGGCAAAGATATCCACCGCGCTGTTTGCCAAATTGAGCGGAAGCGCTCCCGCGCTTTGGGCGCCATCAACGACAAGAAGACAATCGTGCCTTTGCGCAATAGCGCCTATTTCCTCTAGCGGCATGATGCCACCAGTTACATTGGAGGCGTGTTGCACAAAGATCGCTTTTGTCTGGGGGGTTATCGCCCGTTCCATCGCGGTTAGGTCCAACTCCCCCCAGGGCGAACAAGGAACGACAGAAAGGCTAATCTCGCCACGGGCTTCCCTCTCGCGGAGGGGACGAATGACCGAATTATGCTCCATCGCGGTGGTAATGACGGCATCGCCAGGTTCCAATAAACCCCATGTGGCGATATTTAATGACTCTGTTACATTTTTGGTTAAAACAATCTCCAATGGGTCGGGAACACCCAGCAATTCCGCAATTCTTTCACGGGATTCCATGATAATTCTTCCTGCGGTTATTGCTAGGTTGTATCCTGAACGGCCAGGGCTTGTGCCGATATTTTCAAAATAATGTTGCATTGCCTGTAAAACTTCGGCTGGCTTGGGCTTGGATGTTGCCGCATTGTCAAAATAGATCATCTTTTTCTGCACTGTTTGCTCCTCCCTACTCTGCGCCCAATGCTTAACGGCGCGAGAACATTCTTTTTCCCGCGCCGTTGGCAAGAGGTATTATTTACCCACGGTGATATTTGCCGAACCATCGGCGTTTTCTTGTACCGTGCAGCTTAAGGAACGCGACCGTACAAACCGCGTTACATTTTCTTTACTCGCATCGGTATCAACAAAAACAACAAAGGGGAGCTCTCCTTCTTCTAGGGATTTTTTAGTTAAAACAACTGGTTGAGGGCATGATAGCCCGCGTGCGTCAACAACCTTCATCGTGTTTCTCCTCCTCGCAAATTGGTAAAGCCCAAAATAAGGCAGATGATAATGCCCAAGATTACCGTTACTTGCCCTGCAAGTGTAACTCCTCCAGGGGAAGCGGCAACACCAAAGTTATGCGCCAAGCCAGCGCCAACCAACATCCCCATCACGAAAACCGCAGCATCCATATCCCCTTCTCCCGAGAGAAAAACTTGCCTGCCGGGACAACCACCAGCGAGGACAAAAGCCATCCCTGCTAGGACCATCCCCAGGGCGTTCCAGAGGGAGTCCGTGTGGGCAATCGGTTGCCCTTCAAAGCCGAGGCGGAACTGGCCTAGTAACAAATTCCAGACGAGCGCGGCGCCCAAAAAGGCCAGGAGGCCGCTGAACAGATGAAAGTCCTTTACCAGTACGGCATCGCGAATCGCACCTACCGAACAAAAGCGACTCCGCTGTGCGATAATACCGATAGCCAACCCTGCCAGCAAGGAAAGCCAAACCGCAGGGTGCAGGGAACCAGGACCGCTGGCGCTAAAAAACAAGGCGCCAGTTTCCAATGGTTTTACCTGAAAGATAAGGAGAAGTAAGAGTACTCCCCAGAAAACGGGCAGCAACCACCCGGCTTTCTTAGAGAGGGGTTGTTTTTTCCCCAGCGAGTATCCCCGTGTAAGAAAAAAAATGCCGATGGATATCCCCGCAACTAAGCCGATAATGCCAAAAAGAGCGTTGGCATCACCACCTGCCAAACGCAAAACGGCACGCCAGGGGCAACCTAAAAAAACTAGGGCACCAAACATCGCCAACATCCCCAGGAAGAATCGGACGATTGGGGAAGAGCCGCCAGAAGGGCGGAAGTCCTTGAACAGTAGTGCGGCAATAAAAGCGCCGCCAAACATCCCGATAATTTCCGGCCGCAGATATTGGACAACACCTGCACGGTGCAATCCTAAAGCTCCTGCAATATCGCGGAGAAAGCAGGCAACACAGATTCCCATATTCGCGGGGTTCCCCGCGTATTGTAGTAGCGCGGCAATAGTGCCGATAATTGCCCCCGCGCCAATAATTCCGATCCTACTAGCAAAAAAGTACTTCACTTTTTCCTCCTATTTTCCAATGGTTAGTTTACTGCAAAGACAAATTCGCCCTCTCGCGCCCATCTCAATGACAAACATTAGGAGCATAGCGGTAGCCTAAATCCGCTCCGTTTTATTGGTGAACGGGTCGTTAGCGCGGGGCATAACGCGGTAATGTAAGGGAGGAGATAAGAGAGTATCCGCAATAGATGAAGAAGGAGCTATTTTTAAGACCTATCCGTAAGAACGCGGAGGTAAAAAGGTATCAATCGCTTATCTCGTTTCCTCTGTACAGACTGCCAATCAAGCACGACCTGCCTGACAAGCACCGTGCATCAAACAATCAGTGGATAATCAATCATACTTTTCACCTCCTTTACCCCGAAAATGCCGCGTCCCGCTAAATAAAAAACCCCGCATTGTCAAGGGAAGGGGTATGGAAGGTGCTTGGCAGGATGATTCTCTTGGAGCGATCTGCCAGCGTGTTTTTTCTTAATAATTGATGTAGCGACGCCTTTAGCTTTTGAGGAGAATACCCCATGCGGCGAATACTGCACCTTGATATGGATGCGTTCTTTGCAGCGGTTGAAGAAAAATTAAATCCCGCTCTTGGTGGAATGCCCGTTATCATCGGTGCCCGCGACCCCCGCAGCAGGGGTGTTGTCTCAACGGCTTCCTATGCGGCGCGGCGCTACGGCGTTCATTCAGGGATGCCGCTGAAAACGGCTTTTCAACTCTGTCCGCTGGGAATCTTTTTGCCGGTAAACTACGATGCCTATATCCGTGAGTCGCGAGCGTTCAAAAAAATCCTGCATAGCATTTCTCCTCAGGTTGAAGAGGCGGGGATTGATGAAGCCTACATTGATATTTCCGAGATGCCTGAAGAAGCAACGCAGTTGGGGAGAAGGATTAAGGAGAGCATCCGCCAAGAGTTGGCGCTAACATGTTCCATCGGAATCGCACCGAATAAGCTTCTCGCCAAGATCGCCTCGGATTTTCAAAAACCTGACGGATTGACCATCGTTTCTGCTGTGGAGGTGCCGAATTTTCTTGCGCCACTATCCGTACGGAAACTTATCGGGGTTGGTCCTAAAAGTGAGGCACGGCTAAAGAAAATGGGCATCGCGACGGTGGAGCAGTTGCGGGAGGTGCCGATAGAAACATTGGTGGAAGCTTTTGGCTTTTCCTACGGGGAGTATCTCTACGCTATCAGCCGTGGGATTGATGATCGCCCCCTGATTACCCATTGGGAGCCTAAATCCATAAGCAGGGAAACCACCTTTCAGCGCGATGTTGGCGATTGGCAGATCATTGCCCGCACCCTAGCCGAGCTAACCAAGGAGGTTGTACAAGAACTAAAGGAGCAGCAGCAACGGGCCAAAACGGTAACCTTAAAAATTCGTTTTGCCGATTTCACCACAATAACCCGAGCAAAAACGCTGGAAATGCCCCTGGATGAAGAAGAACCCCTCCGTAAGGCGGCATTTGCTTGTCTTAAGCGAGTGGAGCTTCGCCAACGAGTACGGTTACTGGGGGTGAGGGTTGGTAACTTTGCTACGCATGAGGGGACGGATACACCCGCGATGATGGTGCCGCAAAATTAACACCGACCTTCGGCTAAAAGCAAGTTACGGCGAACCCAAAAGCCCCCTCGCACTAGTACCCGCCATCTGGCAAACGGGGCAGGAGATGTTGCCCGTGCCAACTTTTTCCCCAAAGCTTAGGTGTCAAAGCATTCCTGAATTTTATGCGAATTTTGCTAGGCGCGGGGTGTGGTAAGCGGACCAGCGTAACGGAAGTCCTTCTTGACTGCATGGTTAAGACTCTTGCACAACTGTATCTCTTTGCTTCCGACCGTCATTCCCGCACCCGTTTTCACGAGTGCAGGCTCCAGCGGGCAACCGCAAAAAACAAAATGCAATAGAATTACGCATCCAGATGTGTTTGAAATGTTTTAGTTATTTTTTTGATTGACGAGCCTTTTCTTCCGTTGGTGTTTGATGAACGAGTTGAGCAAGGGTCTTTTCTTTCGTTACCGTTTGGAGGAATAGGTTGTGCGGTGGTCTTCAATATAGCCTCCTGATGTTACTCCCGCACCCGTTTTCACGAGTGCAGGCTCCAGCGGGAGTCCAGAGGTGTTTGAAATGTGTCAGTTATTTTCTTTAATATAGGAGCCTTTTCTTCCGTTGGTGTTTGATGAAAGAGTTGCGCAAGGGTCTTTGGTTATACATTCTTCCCATTGCGCCGGTCTTATGCCGTAGCACACGATCTGCGCAGGCATTCTTCTAATAATATTCCTTAATGTATTCATACGACTTATTAAATAATTCTTCATCTTTATGAAGTTGATATTTCCAAAGGGTCTTCCGTAATGATTTTTGTACTTCTCTTTCGCCTGGGATTGTATTTTGCCAACCATCAAATCGCACCAAGCGTACTATTTCATCGATATCGGAAACTATTCTTTCAACAATAGAAGGTGTCTTATCGGTTTTCAATTCGAGAAATAACTCTGTTAACGCTGCCTTTGCGGTTTTCGTTTGTTCGCTATTTTCTTGATGTTTTTCTGCTTGTAATGTCTCTTTTGCTATTTCACAAAGCTGTTTAATAAATTCTATGCTGTTCATTAATCCTTTTTCCGCTTTATCTCTGAGTGCTTCAAGTCTTTCACTGAGCTTCTTAAATAGTGGGTTTCCCTTTTGTTTTCCAAGTCTCCCAGTCAATATTTTGATAACTTGATCTGCGTCTTTGGGATTTTTACTATTCATCAAGTTATCAATGATATCTGCATCAAGAACAACCTCTTCCATATCTTGGTTGATTCCCTGAACATGGATATGTTCATGAATTAATGCAGTAGTCTGTGCGCCTAAAGCATGCCAGAGCAATCGTCCGTTATCATCTGAGCCCGGTTTAACGGAGGTGTAAACTTGAGAAAGCCATTTATAATCTTTCCGGTATTGCTTTAATACATCATCGGGAGAGAGTGCTTCCCAGAGTTTTGATAATAAACTGAAATCTTTTGCAAATGCATCTCGCTTTTCATTTGAGCTAATGCAATCCTGGGCTACTTGTAATCCTTCAAAACCTTCAATGCTTCTGTCTATCCCATTAAAATGGCACAAACAAAGAGCTATCTGTTCGGGCAATTTATCTTTCAGCTCTTGTAAATTGCTAATAACCTTTTTCACCGATTCTTCATCAAATGCCAATGCGCTTGCGGTGTCATCAAACACGCCGAAATAATCAACAATTCTTCCAAATGTTTTATTGGGGAATAAACGGTTTGTCCGACATATTGCCTGAAGCAGAGTATGGTCTCTAAGCGACTTATCAAGATACATCGTTTGCAAAATTGGTGAATCAAAACCCGTCAGGAGCTTTGCTGTAACAATCAAGAATTTAAGTGGTGAATTAGTGTCATTGTAATGTTCAATTATCTTTTCCTGCTGATCTCTGTCCATAGCAAACTTCTGTTTGAACTCAAAATCATCATTTGCAGAAGTGCTTATAACTACGACACTTGATTCAGGTGGCAATAATTTATCCAATTCTTCTTTGTACTGGACACACGCGTATCTGTCCGGTGTAACTATCATTGCTTTGAAGCCTTCCGGCCCGACATGTTTTTGGAAATGCTCGGCAATATCCTTAACAATTGTTTTTACTCGTTCCGGCGACTTGAGAAACACAGCCATCTTTGCGGCTTTTTGGCTGAGTTTGTTGCAGTCTTCTTCGCTTAAATCATTGGCCATTTCTTTAAACGCAACATCAAGGCCTTCTTTGTCAATGTGATAATCGGGCAGGCGTGGTTCAAAGTGTAAGGGCAGTGTGGCATTATCACGGATACTATCCTGAAAAGTATATCGGCTCAAGTAGCCGCTTTTATCTTCATCAGCTCCAAAAGCCCAGAAGGTGTTCTTATCCGCTTTGTTGATTGGCGTTCCGGTTAATCCGAATAAAAAGGCATTGGGAAGGGCGCTTCTCATTTTTCGACCAAGGTCGCCTTCTTGGGTTCGATGTGCCTCGTCAACCATCACAATTAAGTTTTCGCGCTTATTCATATCTGGATAAGTGTCTTTGAATTTGTGAATCATGGTGATGATAATCTTACGAGTATCTTTTTCTAAAAGGTCGTGCAGTTCTTTAATATTGTCAGTGGTAACCATGTTCGGAACTTCGGCAGTATTGAAAGTCGCGGTAATCTGCGTGTCGAGGTCTATTCTATCGACTACTATCAGTATCGTAGGATTACCCAGCTCCTGTTGTTTGCGCATCTTTTGAGCGGCAAAAAGCATTAGTAGCGATTTGCCTGATCCTTGGAAATGCCAGATTAAACCTTTCTTGATTTTTCCATCTTTCACTCTTGCGACAATTGCATTTGCGCCTTCATATTGCTGGTAACGGCAGACTACCTTTATTTTCTTCTTTTTACTATTCGTCGCATAAATAGTGAAGTATTGCAGAATATCTAAGAGTGTAGAGGGTTTTAAGAGGTGCGTTATCTGTTTGGCAATATCCTGCAAGCCGGCAAAGTGATGCAATAAATCTTTCTCATCTTCTAAGCGCCAGGGCGACCAGAATTCCAAAGGTGTTCTTACTCCGCCGATAAACAGTTCTTTGCCTTCCGTGGCAAATGAGAGCACATTGGGAACAAACAGTTGCGGGACCGCATTTTCATAAATCACATGAATATCGTGAGCACCATCCAGCCAACTCACTGCTGGTCTTACCGGTGTTTTTGCTTCGCCAATGACAAGGGGAATGCCATTAACAAACATGGCAATGTCTGGAATTTTTGTTTCCCGTGCTCGAATTTTGAACTGGTTTGTAAGTAAATAGGAATTGTTATGGATGTTTTCAAAGTCTATTAAACGAATATTGACATGCTCATTATTTTTTCCAATAGGCATGGAGATTTCACCGCGTAGCCATTTTGCGAATTCTTCATTTGCCCGCACAAGCCCGACATTGCCAACAGCAATAAGGATAGCTCGTAGTTTATGAATGACCTCTTCTGCCCTTTCCGGGTTTTGTTTTATTGCCGGATTAAGGCGAATGAGAGCTTCTTTTAATTCCTTTTCAATAAATACATCGGTGATTTCACGAAGGAGTAGTTCCGGCTGGATATATTTCCACTTTGGTTCATTACCGTAG
>JAIPED010000008.1 GCA_021737325.1 Deltaproteobacteria bacterium | reverse complement strand
GCCATTCAAAGCTTGAATGATTGCGGAAAGGGGCTTGTCTTCATCCTGCGATTTCCCCGTTCCCACTGCCGTTGGCGGTTTAACACCGTATTGCTCCCCGCTTTCCATAACGATAGCACCGGACATTACCTTTTCAATGCGATAATACTGGAGGGCAACTTCCTTTTCCGGCTGAGGATTTACCCCATCTTCGCCCAAATCTAGGTGGGGAATTAAGTGGCGCCCAAAGCTATACAGCATTTCCAGTTCTTTATCCGAATAGGGAATAATCTGGCTTATAAAGGAATAGAAGTTTGTGTAAGCGGTAATTTTTTCATAAAATATTTTTTTATTCTCGTCATCAAGGGCGCGGAAGCGGTCAACCGCAGGCGCCACCATTTTTTCCATGCGGGCATGGTCGGAGGGGTTTTGCTTGTGCTGGGGAAGATAAAAAATATGGCAGAAACCACCAACTTCAGACCACAGATAAACCTGAAACGCATTGAGCTGATGCTTCAGCAATTCTAGGTGATTGGGGTCGGACGGTTCTTCAAGGGTCGTTACATTATAATAGGGCTTAAAGGCTTTATAGATATCTTCAGCTTTATTAACAAAATCCAGAACAAACGGGGGTTCTTTTCCCGCACTTGTCCGATTCGAACGCGAAAGTGTCTGCACCGCTTGGACCCCGTCGAGTCGTTTATCCACATACATGGCACATAATAAAGGCTGATCGAATCCAGTCTGATACTTATTCGCTACCAATAAAACCTGATAATCGGATGAAGCAAATCTATCGGGTAGTTGGGATTCCGCTATAGGCTTGCCAGTAACTATATCAATGTTCAGCGAAGGTTCGGTGTATTCTTTTGCCACATCGGGGTCTTTTAGCGTACCAGAAAAGGCAACTAACGGGCGGATATCGGAATATTGATTTTCTTTAATATATCGCTGGAAAGAGAGCATATAGCGAACAGCATGTAGGCGTGATCCCGTTACGACCATCGCTTTTGCCCTGCCGCCAAGTTTGTGTTTTACATGTTCACGAAAGTGCTCCACTATGATTTCCGTTTTTTGTTCAATGTTGTGGGGATGCAAAACTATAAATTTGCCCAGTTTCTTCTGTGCCTTTTTTTTAGGCATAGACGGATCATCTGCAAATTTTTTCACCAGCTTAAAATAAGTTTTGTAGGTGGTGTAATAGCGCAGAACATCCAGGATAAACTCCTCTTCAATTGCCTGTTTCAGCGAATAGGTATGAAAGGCTTCTGGTTTTCCGCTTGCTCCCTTGCGGCCAAACAATTCCAAGGTCTTCCCCTTGGGGGTTGCGGTAAAGGCAAAGAAGCTTAAGTTTTTTTGTCTGCCCCTGGATTCCATGACCTCATTCAAACCGTCTTCCCAATCTAGTTCGCTTTCTCCTGTTCCTTGTTCAGTCCCCGCCCCCAAAATGCGTTTAAGCTCACGGGCGGTTTCTCCAGTCTGGCTGGAATGTGCTTCATCAACAATGACCGCATATTTTCTTGCGGCAATGGCCTCTTGCCATTCCTTAGCCTTGGTAATGGGGTTCTCATCGGGATTATCGGAAGTATCTGCTCTGGCCATATGCAAGAGGCCGCTCAGGATAAAGGGGAACTTTTGCAGGGTGGTAATAACGATTTTGGTTCCATCAATCAGAGCTTCCGAGAGTTGCCGCGAGTTTTCATCAATCGCCTTAACAACACCCTGTGCATGTTCAATCTGATAAATGGCATCCTGCAATTGCTTGTCCAAAACACGGCGGTCGGTGATAACAACCACACAATCAAATACCTTCGTATCCGCTGCGGTATGCAGGCTGGATAAGCGATGAGAAAGCCAAGAAATACTGTTAGTTTTCCCACTGCCAGCAGAATGTTGAATCAGATAATTATTTCCCGCTTGTTCCTTGCGGGCAGTCCGTACCAGATTTCGCACCGCATCCAGTTGATGATACCGAGGGAAAACCATCGTTTCTTTGGTAACTTTCTTTCGCCCGCCCGTTCCATCGTCAATGGTCTCTTCGCGGGTTTCCAGGAAGACAAAACTGCCAATAATATCTAAAAAGCTCTCTCGCTCCAGCACCTCTTCCCACAAGTAGCCGGTGCGATGTCCTGACGGGTGCTGGGGATTGCCTTTACCGCATTCAATCTCACCAGGAGCACTGCCGCGGTTGAAAGGCAGAAAAAAGGTCTTTTCTTTATTGAGGCGGGTCGCCATATAGACTTCGTCTGGATCAACGGCGAAATGTACCACCGCACCCTTAACAAACTGAAAAAGAGGCGCACGGGGATCGCGATCGCTCTTGTACTGTGCGATGGCATGTTTACAATTTTGGCCAGTTGCCGGATTCTTTAGCTCTATGGTTGCCAGGGGAATGCCATTGAGGGAAAGAACCATATCAACAGTGCGGGAATCAGCAGGATGACAGGCGACCTGCCGCGTGGCGTGGATCTTGTTTTTGGCAAAGAGTTCCAGAGTTTCTTTGACCAACCCATGAGCGGGTTTGAAGTAGGCGAGCTTAAATGTTTTCCCATAAAACTTGAAGCCGTGGCGAATGATGTGCAAAGTTCCTTTAGCATCCCGCTCTTTTAGCAAAGTTTCAATGAGCTTTATCGCCAGTTCCTGTCCATGAAGCTTTTCCATCTGCGCCCAAAGGTCGCTTTGGGTATCCTGAATAAAGGAAATTACCTGATTAGGAAACAAGGCGCGCTGTTTATCCCATTCCTGATTTGAACCGGAAATCCAGCCGCCGCGTTCAAGCGTTTCTTGGATATAGGCTTCAAAGGCTTTTTCAGTAGTTGCTTTCATTGATTGCTCCGATTCAACACGGTAATGACAATGTTGACCATGGTGTTTTTTTCTTCAGGCTTGGATACGGCGATCAACAAAGTCAGGGCCGCAAGTCCCTCGTCGCTGATTCTTCGTTGTCCATTTGCGCCAAAAAGCAATGAATTTTTATCAAGGAAATATAGGAAGAGCGCGGCGGCGATGCGCTTGTTGCCATCGACAAAGGAGTGGTTTTTTACCACAAAATACAAGAGCATTGCTGCCTTGTGTTCAATGGAAGGGTATAGCTCGTTACCAGCAAAGCTTTGGTAGATTTGACGAACAGAGCTTTCAAAGCTGGCATCCTTGGGTTGTGCAAAAATAGCGGAATCAAAATCGCGGCGCAGGGCTTCAACAACCGAGGAAAACTCGGCCGTATCGATAACAAGCGCAGGTTTCATTGTCTTGCCGTTTTGCTCTAGTTTTTCATTGTCGTAATCGTCAAGAATTTCAAGACCTTTAGAAAATTCAGCTAAAACACGGACAATGTTTCGGGCGGAATCCACCGTTACCGCCTGCTCCATAAGGCTTCGTTCCAACAACTGAATCGACTCCTGAAGGCGGGAAAACTGATGCCGCTGTTCCTGAAGCCGCTTCTGGTTAATGGTATAGCCTTGAACCAGGTGTTCTTTAAGAATACGATTGGCCCAGATACGAAACTGGGCGCCGCGTTTGGAGTTGACACGGTAACCAACCGAAAGGATCATATCAAGATTGTAAAAAGAGACCTGCTTGTCCGAATTTGCAATGTGCATTTTTTGCACATTGCTTTTTTCTTCCAATTCGCCAGTCTGGATGATGTTTTTAATATGACGACCAATGACGGTCCTGTCCCGCTCAAAAACCATGGCAATTTGTTGTTCAGATAGCCACAAGGTTTCAGCTTCCATGCGCACTTCCGTTGTAATGGAGCCGTCTGCGGTCTGGTATATGACCATTTCGCCTTTAGATGTGGAGTACTCACGCGGAGGCGCGGAGGACGCAGAGAAAGGGGCGGGGTTCATACGGCACTCCTAACATCAATCTTGCCGGTTACCGCCGAGCTTATTAGCGCCGTACGGTATTCTTGCAGTCGTTCAATCATGGTCGTAACCTTGGCGGAAAGAGCATCAATCTTGGCTGTCTCGCGGTCAAGAAAAGCGGCAATGGCTTGCTGTTCAGGAAGAGGGGGGAGAGGGATGAGTAAGTTTTCAATCACATTCATGCCAATGTTCTGTTGGGTTCCGAAACTCCAGAACAATTGCACCGATGTTTGAAATTCCTTCGAATTCATTGCAGCAAGTACAAAAATAGCATCTGCTTTTTCTCTATGAACCCTGATAACTGCAAGTGGTGACCAAATGCTGAATTCTTCATCTGTGTCAACTATTGCCAAATTGCCAGTCGTTGCTCCCGATTTAATCATGTAAATATCATCGCGTTTCGGGTGATATTTTAAGCAGAACCTACGATGTTCAGATTCAGATATGAACCCCCGTTTCTTATTAAAGTCAATTTTGTTGTTTCGTATTGATTCTGCTGAAACGAATGGAATTCCTTCATCCAATATTTCTGGGGTTTCATGCGGACCATCTGTAACAGGAATTGCAACTATACGCTTGAGCGGCAAAGCTTCCCAATGCTCCGGCACAGCGCCCAGCCATTCCACGCCAGAGGGTTTGTAAGATATTTTATCCGCAGATTTCGCAGATTTTCGCAGATGGTTTTCGTTTTTATCTGCGTTTTTCTGCGTTATCTGCGGATTAATCTTCAATATCGCAACCAAGTTTTTTCCGGTAACTGACTCGGAAATCAGTGCCGTGCGCTGTTCGGCCAGCAATTCCAGAAGCCGCTCTTTTTTGGCAATGAGCGCGTCAATACGCCCGGTCTCGCGGTCGAGAAAAGCGGCGATGGCTTGCTGTTCGGCGAGAGGGGGAAGAGGAAATTTATTTACATAGGCATCTTCACGGGCCAACCCTGGCACGGCTGAGTCCTTTGAACCTATGTCAAGTTTTAGGGGAAGCAGAGAATATTTAAGCCACTCCAAAGAATTCTGCGTAAACCTTCTATCAATAAAATATGTGGTATCAATAGCAAAAATGGGGCCGGGGGAAAAATTTAATTTTCCATAAGAGCCTTTACGCCCTACAACTATGACAGGGGCTAAAGTATTTGGTTTGTAATGAGTTCCAACCGCGCCATTGGAGCCATACACATGGTAGGCACCATCTTCACGGTCTTCTGCTGGAAGTGAATCACCGTATGCAAAACGACAAACAAACTTAACCAGTGTTACTTCCCAATGCTCCGGCACATCGCCCAGCCACTCCACGCCGGAGGGTTTGTATTTTGGATAGGGTTTATTTTTCATTATTGATTCCTCTTATCTGCGTTTATCTGTGCCATCTGCGGATTACTCGCATTTGCCTTATCCGCAGATTACACAGATTCTCGCAGATTAAAAACAAGTCGTTTATATTTTAATTGAGACTCGCCAAAATTGATCAGCAGCGCCTTACTTAATCCTGTTGCCTTTAAATAATTAATTACTTGGGCTTCTTCGATGCCGGTTAGCTTTTGCAATGCTTTAAGTTCGACGAGTATTGTATTAAAACAGATAAAATCTGCCCTATAACTCGCTGATAAGATTTTTCCTCTATAGTTCACTTCAATTTTTGTTTCTTTCACAAAAGGTATTTTTAGCCGTTCAAATTCAATTGCTAATGCCTCTTGATATACCGCTTCAAGAAAACCATGACCCAATTCATTATGAACAGCCATTGCCGCTCCAATGATGGCATAAGTTTCAGGATCCCTCTTATCTGCGTTCATCTGCGAAATCTGCGGATTCATGTTTTCCCTCCGCTGCCGGTTATCTCAGCTAGCATTGCCACAATCTCGCCTTCCAGTTTTTTGACTTCGGCGGTTATTGTCTCAAGAGTTCTCGACGGTTCGTAGCGGTAGAAATGACGGTTGAGCGGAATCTCGTAGCCGACCTTTGTTTTGCTGTGGTCAATCCAGGCATCGGGAACATGGGGAAGGACTTCTCGTTGGAAGTATCCCTCAATACTTTCCTTAAGCGGCACATTCTCGGTATCGCGCAAATCGGCATCGGCTTCAGCATTGCCCTTGGCGTCGCGGCAGATTGTGGCGGTCTCGTCCTTTGCGCTCAAGGCTTCCAGAATGGCTTTCAGCTCGGGCGACGACAGACGCATGCCCGACTTCGGGTCGATGGCTTTCAGTTCTTTTAAAAAAGTGATGCGGTCCTTGAACAGTTTCCCCGCCGTTGCCTGCTGTAAATCATGGAGCATGGTTCGGATCTCCGCTTGGCGTTTGCTTCCGTCTTCAATTGCCTGCTGGCGCATGGTTTCGTTTTTCTTGTCGCTTTCGGCAATTTTCTGAAAGGCGCGCAGGTCGTCCAAAAGGGCAATGCGTTCGTCGCTAGCCTGAAAATTTAGGCGCAAGGGGCGCTCCACCGTGATCTTGTTGTAGCCGAAGTCATTATTATCAAATATTTTACTGACGATTACCCGTTTCTTAATGCCATCGACCTCAATAGTCCGCGTTTCGTCGTGGGTAAAGTTACCATAAATCCTACTCAGTTCAGCAATCTGATCTGGTCTGTTTTCTTCGCCATCGCCAATCTGGTTACGCTTGTTTCCCAGACTCTTGCGCATTTTTACAAAAAACTCTCGCCCATCTATTAGCTGAATCTTGCCCGTGCGGCGTTTTTCTTTACGGTTGGTAACAATCCAAATATAGGTAGCAATGCCCGTATTATAAAAAAGCTGATCCGGCAGGGCAACAATCGCTTCTAACCAGTCATTCTCAATAATCCATTGGCGGATATTGGATTCCCCGCTTCCCGCATCGCCGGTAAAGAGCGGCGAACCATTGAAGACAATCCCGATACGGCTTCCGCCCTCCGCAAAGCTACGCATCTTGGAAATCATGTGCTGAAGAAACAGCAACGAACCGTCGTTGATACGGGGCGTGCCCGCGCCAAAGCGGCCATCGTAACCCAGGGTCTTGGCTTCATTTTCAATGGATTTTTGCTGCTGCTTCCATTCTACGCCAAAGGGCGGATTGGCCAACATGTAATCAAATTTTGCTTGAGGAAAACCATCTTCCTCAAAAGTGCAGTTCGGCTTGATATTATCGGAGTCTTCACCCTTGATCAGCATATCGGCACGGCAAATGCCGTAGGCTTCGTCATTCCAGTCCTGACCAAACAAATGCGGCTGGGCTTGGGTATTCAATTTGCGGATATAGTTTTCGGCCACGGAAAGCATACCGCCAGTGCCGCAGGCTGGGTCGTAGATTGTTTTTACGACATGGCTTTTGTGCAGGTCTGTTTCAGGAGATAGTAACAGATTAACCATAAGCTTAATAACTTCACGCGGGGTAAAGTGCTCCCCCGCCTCTTCGTTCGATTGCTCCGCGCCTATTCTTATCAGCTCTTCAAACACATAGCCCATCTGCAAGTTGTCGATATTGGTCTGAGACAAATCGACTTCAGTAGAAGCGAATTTTTTGACCACATGGAACAGCAGATTCTTCTCGTTCATCTTGGATACTTGCGTACTGAATTCCAGCTTTTCAAATATCTGCCGCACATTAGGAGAGAATAAATTGATATAGCTGTTCAGGTTCGGCGCTATCTGATTCGGATCATCCAGCAATTGTTTGAATGTCAGCGGGGAAAGGTTATAAAAGGGAACACCAGTTATTGTTCTCAATTGTGCGCTGATTATGTTCTCTGATTTTCCCTTGAGTTTGGCGAACTCTATAAGCACTTCGTTTTTAGTCGGCTCAAGAATGCAATCAAAGCGACGCAATATGGTCAAAGGGAGAATAACCTTGCGGTATTCGTTGCGTTTATATGGTCCACGAAGCAGATTACAAATATTCCAGATAAAATTGGCGGTCTGCTGATGCGTCTGTACTGACATTAATATCTCCCTTGTTGCTTTTTTCTTCTCCTGCGCATGGGTCAGAATACCAGCAGCTATTTGATGGATGAGTTCTACAAAGGCCTCTGCCGCGCTATTTTTGGTTTTTTTGTTGCTTCATCACCGTCTTACAAAATTTGCCAAACTGCTGCTCTTTTTTCCTTTTTTCGAGATATGACATCTCATTGTAGGCGGATTCCTTGTTCATCTTGATGTAGTTGCGGTATCTCTCCGCAGAGAGTTGCCCCTTCTCCACGGCATCTAATACCGCGCAGCCCTTTTCGTTGGTATGAGTGCAATTGTTAAAACGGCACTGCTCCGAGAGAAATTTTATTTCGGAAAAGGTCTCATCCATCCCACTATCAACAGAAAAATTACCCAGCTCACGCATGCCCGGCGTATCCACCATCATTGCCCCAGAATCCAACAGAATAAGTTGTCGGTGTGTTGTAGAGTGCCTTCCTCTACTTTCCTTCCTGCTGACTTCCTTCGTTTTGAATTTTGCTTCACCTAACAGCTTGTTGATTAGCGTCGTTTTGCCAACCCCCGAAGAACCCAACAGGCAATAAGTCCATCCCGCCTTCATGATTGCGCGCAAACCCTCCAGCCCAGATTCGGTATCGTTGCTGAATGGTAGTACCGACAAGCTCGGCATAATTGCGTGAATTTCGGCAATTCTTTCCGTAATTTCCTCGCTAATCAGCAGATCGCTCTTGCTTAGCAGTACAATTGGCTGGATATTGGCATCGTTAACCATGACAAGATAGCGTTCGAGCCGCCGAAGATTAAAGTCTTCATTGAGGGACTGAACAATCAATGCGACATCAATATTGGCGGCAATTAACTGGAAATCAACTTTTTTGCCGGGAGTTTTTCTTTTTAACAGCGACTTCCGGGGTAATACTTCGTGAATGACGGCGAATGTATTTTCATCGTAAAAATTAACCAAAACCCAATCACCCGTTGACGGATAGTCAGTCGGGGATGAAGCGCTAAAGAGCATTTTACCTACCAACTCTGCGAAAACATCAACCTCACCGTTGCTTATGGTGTAGCTCTCTTTATGAACTGCAACGACCCTTGCTAGGGCAAATCGTTCCAGGCTTTCAGGGGCAACTGTTCCCTGCAACCATTCGCCAAATCCCAGTTTTTCTAAACTTTTCGTTGTATTATTCATAGGGAGTTAAGATGGACTATTTTCATCGCTCAGAATGGCTATATTTTTAGGTTCGCTCAACCACTTCGTGAAGTCGATGGCCTCGTGCTTCCAGTATTCCCGTAAGTCAATTAGCTTTAGTGTTCCGAGTCTCATATCTTCCTTTCACCCAATGACCATTCTCACCGGTTGTTTGGAACAAGTTAGGCTGACAAGTTGCCATGGAAGTGCGGTGAAGCAATCCAGTGCAACCGATGGTTATGCCCTTATCGGGCATTTATTGTACCACTCGGGGGGATTTGGCATTCTCTTTATAAAATAATCAATTATTGATTTTGACAATCGATGTGGTGCCTCAACCTTTAACAAGCTGTCCCATATAGTCTCTGTTTCTGGACCTGACGACCGCCTATCCAGTGTTTTCATATGTACAAGACGATTTCTCAGATTATGTAGCTTTTTATAATTTTCCCATGCTTTTGACCTACCTTTAGGTGATTCTACACAAAGAACCTCTGGTAAAATTATCGTAATCTTTTCTTCGTTAGTAAAATGTCGCTCTATTTTCTCGTTGTTTGAGGCCTCTAATATTCTTTCACTCCGTCTATTAGACCAGCATTCATAATCCTCTGGTATGTGTTCATTTAGGAATGCTTCAAGCGCCATATATGCCATGATTACTGACTCGATCACTAATTCGTAATACACGAATGCATTGGTATTGGATCCAAAAGAAACCTCTTCTTTCAGAGAGGAGTCTATTTTGCACTTTTTTCGTATATTCATGGCAGCATCGTACCTTTCCTTTGAAACGCTGAGGCATAGTGCCGTAGCATTTTGAGGTGTCTAATGCCAGTTTCATCGGAGTTGAGGGGCCGCCTGGTGGGCAAAAGCCGACGGGGAACCAAAAAGCGTAGGGTTGGCATCTGGGTGGACCACAGAGTGCTACCTTCGACTGGGATAGCAAGGCGCAAAAGCAGCCGGACTACTCGGACACACTTTTATTGTCTCGTACCGGTGGGCTTTGGTTGTAACCTATTGAAGGATCATTTGATCTGTAGCGGTGGATAAACTCCATTTCCTTTTGGGTTACTTCGGCGCGAGAGGCATTCTCAGATTCCCAAAGAATGTCTCGCGTGATTGTGAAACTACGGCGTTGCTCTTGAGTGAAATCCTTGGCAATAAGTTCGCTTGAGGCGCTGCCAAAGTAGTTGATGCTGTTAGTTCGGTCCTGGCCGATATAGATCTTACCATTCGGGTAAGTGATGCGATATATGACGCTCATTTTTCATCAATTACCAGCAATGCAGCGTTTGGAATGGAAAAGGCCAACGGGAGCGGCTTGCCGGCAGGCCGTCCGAATAAACTACCGTTTGTGAGGCAACTGCTCGGTGCAAAGGCTCCACTAAGCCGGAGCAACAGCGATCGGTTTTAGTGCCTTGTCAGCGTTTTTTTTCAACATATAGAGCACTTTTGCCCCACTTGAGATACACAACGAGACTTAAGATGCCGACAACAGCCGTAACGATGATAATTACATACATGCTTCCAAAATTTCCAATTGCGTTTACAATTTCTGCCGTTTTCAAATGCTGATGCAATGTCATGATCTGTGCATAAACAGAAAGAGTACAAATTATCGAGATAAGCAGATAGACAGATCGTGATTTTTTCCCCTCTATCCACGAAAAAAGAGAAACCGCAAGAAGAACAGCGCCTTGACCTCTTATTATATTATGAACCATCTCAACAGCAATGGCCGAAAAACCTAGTGCTTTATATACCGCTTCAGGATTCTTAAACAAGCTCTCATGAAACTGCTTAGGGATAAATGTCATTAGACATGCTGTTATTGTATTAATTACCTGAAAAGACCAAAAAGCCATATTTCTTAGAGTTCGTTCCATCTTCTCTCCTTAATTTTTGGCGGGGTGGAGGATATCAAGTGCATCCCCCTTGTTTAAGCTTTGCGGCTCAAAAAGGCGGCTGGCGAGCCGATAAATAAACCTCCTAACTGACGGAGGGAGGGGGACTTGAAACCCCGATGTCCATGGTGTGGACACAACGATTTTCAAGACCGCCGCTTTTAGCCACCCAACCATTCCTCCGCAGCAAAAAATCTCTGGGCAATAAATACCTGCCTATTTGGTAATAAATCATATCCCTGCCTATTCCTCACTTAATCCATCAGGTGGAGACGCTTTTCTTTTTGCTTCCGCACCTACGGGCAATAAGTGCTTGGGTAAAAATTTAAAATTGGCAATGGCTGTTGGAATAACCGCACTGCCAATTACAACCATCACCAAAAAAGAATATTGAAATTCCGTTACTATGCCGTGTGAAAATCCGTATAGGGCGGAAATCGTGCCGAATGTAAGTCCAGTAGACATCATCAAAGTATAATACCAGCGCTCCTTTGATTCTTGGCGAAACAGACCAATTATCGGATACAGGCCGAAGATTTTCGTTCCTACTTTACCCAACAGAAGAACCACAAAAATCAATGGTGCGGAAAATAACGCAGGCAACGAAACAAATGAACCTGCTCGGATAAAATAAAACGGTGTAAGAAGCCCAACTGTTAAAGAACGCAAACGCCTTATCCAAGCATGATTTTGCGATGAGAATTCGGCAAGCACCATTCCCGCAATATACGCCGGCAGAACCGCTTCACTTCCCGACCAGATAGCCAAAGCGCCCATCGCAAACAAAATAAACGATATCCACTTTACACGAATCGCGGCAGTTCTGTTCCCGTACATTTTTGTAAAGAAAGAGGTCAAAGGTGGTAGTGAAAACACCAGCGCCACTGTAACGACAACAAATACTAATGTCTTGTAAGTAAACGGCGCAAACAACAATCCCAGTACTATTACCGTTCCCAAATCATTGATAAAACATGAAGCAAGTATGCCTTTTCCGAATTCTGTCTTATTAAATCCCGTTTCCAACATGACAGCATATACAACAGCCATTGAGGTCGTTGAAAGCGCTACCCCAGCCAAAAGACTCGCTTGCGTACTCCAACCAAGCAAATAATAGGCAATTGCGGCGCATCCTAAAAAGGGAGCCGCAAAACCCACCGTACCCACGATCAATACTTCTTTCCATTTTACCTTTATTACTTTCGGATCAAGCTCGGCACCCGCGAGAAAAGTGAGAAATATGGCACCGGCTGAAGCTAAAAATTTTAGCCATTCAAGATTGTTTCCGAGGGAATTTGCGCCAAAATAATTTGTCGCAATGGCACCGGCGATAATTCCGACGCAGATTTCAACTAACGCTATCGAAATTCGGAGGTGATACGCGACAATCGCAGAGAGAACGGCAAGTGATAACCACAGAGAAGCAATAAAATAAATGTGTTCCATAGATAACTCCTTTTAGTTAACATACAGGAGTTATCAGTTATGACAACCATCATAACGGTTAAAGGAGAACTCCATCTCCCTAATTTATTTTAATCTAGCAAACCTTCAATAGCGACTACCAACAATTTGGCGATTTTTGCCATCATTTGCACCC
Source organism: Deltaproteobacteria bacterium (assembly GCA_021737325.1). GTDB lineage: Bacteria > Desulfobacterota > Syntrophia > Syntrophales > JAIPED01 > JAIPED01. The sequence goes on along the minus strand of JAIPED010000008.1, from coordinate 30,785 downwards.
TCGGTTCATTTACAGACACCGCTTTCGACCCTCGTAAATGTCGTACATTTGATATCTACCTTCTTGACCAAGCCGTCTTGCGCTAAACTAGTAGCAGAGCCTTCTTGTATCTTTCCGCTGAACATCGAGCGTGAGCCGCTTCGGGTTAGGGATTCTCTCTCAATTTGAATGAAACATTGTAATACCGCACATCGATGTTGTTGGTCATTTCCAAGGCATAGGTCAGTTTCGAATCGTGATCTCGACAAATGATCAGTCCTTTCACCATCTGTCCATCAGAACACAGATTCCTTTTTACCCATCCCATATAACGCAGAATCTGCCCGACAACTCTGTCGGAGGACCTTCCCTTCTTTAACTCAATTACAACGAATGCGTTGGACTTTGCATCAATTGCCAGTATGTCGATGGGACCAACATCGGTTGCGTACTGCTGACCGTCGTTCCCCTCCGAATCCTCAAATACCCGCAAGTGTCCTTTGAAAATCGCCGCAAAGTTACTGACGATGAAATCCTCCAGATACTTCTCCAAAACGAACTCGCTCGGGTCTTCGATCTCTGGTTCGCCCTTCGGTGGGGTAATTGGTGGGCCACCACCCTCAACAACGCTTCGGAATTGATCCTCCGAAAATTCCGCTAATGTGTGCATGGGGAATACAATGGTCGGGAATGTCTTGTCGCGGGGTTGGTCTTGCCAAGCAACATCTATGAATCCGGGATGCTCGACATTTGAATTCCGACCCGGCGCGTATGCGGCGGGACCGGTAATCCTGCCCACGCCGGCAAGCGTCTTCCGTCCTCTTCGTGCGATCACATAGTCACCAGGAAGCATCTCGTGGTAGAACGCCCACAACATGTTCGTGTATAGCCCTTTGGTTTGCGAAGGCTTGTCCGGGTACGCTGATGAAACGGACAGGGCCAGTTCTTCTCTGGTCATGCCAGTGACATCGCCAAGTTGGCTCCAACCGATGGATATCACATTCTTGTCGCGGTCGAACTGCCAAACTGCGTCGAATAGACCTGATGGCTTCGACTCAACGGGGGCCATTACCCAGTAACGCTGCATATCATGTCCTTTCTTTTTCGATTCCTAACATAAATTTTTATCTCTATTCCGCATTTCAGCGCCGTGCTATGAAAAAATGTGATGCCTGTCAAACGAAGTGGCGAAAAAATTCCGCCCAACTTTTTTTATCAAAATTAGGCAGCTAGCAAATAGACCCCCTCTATGGGAAATTGTTAGTCAGTGGTGAATGTTTGGACATCAAATAACCCTGAAAGCCGCCCCTTCCCCCCGCAAAGCCCTCTATTCTACTTATCCAACGGACTTTTCACTCCTAAACCTAAAATATTCTTTGTTACCACATGGGTGTAAATCATGGTCGTCTGTAGGTTGCTGTGGCCGAGAAGCTCCTGCATTGTCCTAATGTCATATCCATTTTATAGCAGATGTGTTGCGAAACTGTGTCTAAGTGTATTAATTGATGACTGCTTTGCGATTCCTGCTTCTGCTGAAGCTGATTTAAATGCCTCTTGAAGCGAAGCTGGGTGCATATGATGACGGCGGACAGCATGAGTGCGAGGATCAACAGAAATTGACCTTGATGGAAACGACCAAAACCATCCCCATTCTTTTCCGGCATTCGGATATTTTTTCTCAAGAGCGTTAGGCAGATAAACGCAACTGATGCCTTTTTTTCTATCAACATCATAAAGTAACCTTGTGTCTCAGCAATATGTCGAGTCAGACTATCCTTTAACGACTCTGGGAGCACAGTGCGACGGTCTTTATCGCCTTTGCCGGATCTGTGACAATTAAAATCCCCCGTTCAATATCAACATCCTTTATTCTCAGACTGAGGCATTCCTAAAGTCTCAGACCGCACCCATAAGTGAGCATTGCCATCAAACGATGAATGCCGAGCAGTTTGTCAAATACAGAGTGAACCTCTCTTGTGGTAAGGACAACAGGGAGCCGCCTTTTATAAATCGTCCTTACGGCATTCAATTCATTATCTCCGATGTATTTATCAAGAACATGACGATAAACAAATATAAGCGCATTAAGAGCCTGGTTTTAAGTAGATGAGGAAACCTTACGCTCTACGGCAAGATAACTTAAGAAGTGTTGCATACCAGAAATCGTTAATTTGTCAGGATCCTTGTCGGAAGCAAATCCGTAAAACGACCGTAGCCACATCAGATATATGTGCTGTATGACATATGCTTTAATCTCATGGCATTCTTTGCATTAGTTACAACAACACTCCATTTTTCCTTATCCTTTAAAAATTGTCCATCTACAGGCATCTGCAACAATGAAAGATAATAGTCATATAACCTGAGCGCTGTCTCAGCTTGCTTTACCTGCCAGTCTTCATGAGTTTTTGCAAAATGCTTCAAAAAGTCTCGCTTCTGTGCCTGAGTTAAAACTTTGGATAGAGGTTGATTGGTAAAAGCATAGCAGGAATAGACCCACCTTGTATAATAAGGCGCATTTTTCTCATTAACGAACGATTTGGAGACAAGATAGCTTTGAAACTTGCTTAGATGGTTGCTTACATAATTTATCACGCCTATGTAGGCTAATAGACAGTCATCATTATGCCGAATTACACTTGCCTGCGCAAGGAGAAATTCAATTTTTTCGCCACCTTGTTTGACAGGCATCACATTTTTTCATAGCACAACGCTGAAGTACGGAATAAAGATAAAAATGTATGTTAGGCATCAATAAGGTGATGTTCGGCGCACAAGGAAAATGCATGTGACGAATCAAAAAAATAAAGTAGCAAATCAACGAGAGCATCATAGTATCGATGTTCGCAATATCGGCGAGCCTATTCGTTTTACAAATGTTCAAGATATATCGGGGTTTTCAGCAGAGCCTGGGAAAGGCGGAGATACGATTAAAATTTGGAATAGAATGGCGATTACATCTGATGAACCATTATTTCATCGACTTGTAGAAGGACTTGCCGATGTTGTTAATCATATGGCCCTACAAGCAGGTACTGCCGTAAATCTACGAAGAGTGGATACGGTTCTATTGATTCTTAAGCCTGATAGCTCTGCTGAACTCTGGCTAGATACCGCAGCTGTGAGCCTATTGTGCACTGTCAAAAGGTCAATGAAAGCCGGTACGGTTATTTTTGAAAATGATATCGCTGATGTCACCGGCATGAGTTTCCCCCGTGTTGATATTAGTGCTAAAGACAGAGTTCTATGTGTTTTTCGGCAAGATTGGCGTTTCGGTTTTGCATTTGATATGAACCCAGAGGGTAAATTTGATCTTGATGGCTTTAATAAAACACTTGGAATGTTATACCGCCAAATGCGTTATAAGCACCTTTATGAGACAATAGGCGAAACCCCAACATTTGATCGGCTTCTCGACTCAGGGTGGTTCCCTTTTGTAGAAATTATTAGTGGCGAGTTTAAGGATATTCTAAGGCACTCCGAAGCAGGCTTTGATATGGCAGAGATAGAAGAAAAAATAATTAATAAATTCGATTCTCCTCGAATAAATAGAATCTTAGAGAGATGGCTAGGAAAACCTCACTTTGGCGCAAAGGCCGACTTATTGAAAGCCGCTATAAATGCATTTAATAACAATGAGCCCATCTCAGTAATAAAGATTTTGCTTACTGAGATAGAAGGTATCCTTAATGAAGCTTACCGAACAGTGAATAATGGCCAGGGCGCAAAGATAAAAAAACTACTAGAATTCGCTGAATCGTCCGCAGAACATAAGGCAGGAGGTTCTAACACATTACTGTTTCCTACAGCGTTTGGTCGATATTTAAGGGAGCATACCTTTGCGGATTTTAACCCTAGCACACAAACAGGAGTTGCAAGCTCTCGTCATGCCGTTAGTCATGGCGCAGCAAGTCAGGAGAGCTACACAATAACCCGTGCCTTACAGACAATTCTCACACTTGATCAGCTCGCTTTTTATACATAATTTATGCATGTGGGTCACATGGTAATGAGTCGTGGTTTAATATGCATAACGACGCAAATTCACTATAGTCGCCGCATCGCGCTCTCTATCGCGCTTCTTTGCGATTTCCATCTTGGCAATCTGTTGTGAACACATAGAATCCGACCAACCAGCCTCCGGATTGCCGTCGCCTCGCAGCGGGAAGATGAGCGCGTGGAAGGAAACACATATTTGCCATTGCCCGTTAACGGCTACAATTCCTTCAGAATGTCCATTGCTTGAGTTGATAGGAGATAAAGCCCGCCGCCATCGGCGAGCTTGTAATCCTTTTCCTTAGGCCTGGCGTTCTTAATCTTGGCATCAGAAAAGGGAATAATCCTTTTTGGCATAGCGTCCTCCAACGGCGGCGATATTTTGATCACCAACACATCTTCATTAGCAATCGCGGCGACAAAATCATTTTTTAGGGTATCCAACTTTTTTGGGGGTATAAACACCATAAATATACCCCAAAAAACGAAGGATGTTACAGGATTTTATTGAATTGCCTTGAAAACCAGAATACAAAAAAAACCTTGAACAATCAGGGCTTTTTGTATGTCTTGAAACATCTTTGAATTACAATTTGGCGGAGGGAGGGGGATTCGAACCCCCGGTGCCCATGGTGTGGACACAACGGTTTTCAAGACCGTCGCTTTTAGCCACTCAGCCATCCCTCCGCAGAAAAAAATCTCTAGGCAATAACTACCTAATTATAAAGAGGTGCTATCAAAAAACACCCGCCGCCAAGGGGAACGCAATCCCCCTTGGGGCGGGGTAATATCAACCAATCTTCTTGAGCCCGCCTACATAGGGAACCAACGCCTCGGGGATAACAACAGTACCGTCGGCTTGCTGATAATTCTCTAAAACCGCAACCACCGTTCTCCCGATCGCCAAACCAGAGCCGTTAAGGGTATGCACAAATTCCACCTTTTGGTTATCATCCCGTTTATAACGAATGCTCGCACGCCGCGCTTGGAAATCATCGAAGTTGCTACAAGAAGAGATCTCGCGATACAAATTTTGCCCAGGTAGCCACACCTCAATGTCATAGGTTTTTGCGGAAGAAAACCCCAAATCGCCACCGCAGAGAGAAACAACACGGTAATGAATGCCCAACCGTTGCAAGACACTCTCCGCATTCAGCGTCAATTTTTCTAACTCATCGTAGGATGTTTCGGGTTTGGCAAATTTTACCAACTCCACCTTATTAAACTGGTGCTGGCGAATCAATCCGCGGGTATCCTTGCCGTATGAACCCGCCTCCGCACGAAAGCAGGGAGAATACGCCACATAGCAAAGGGGTAAATCCTTTTCCGCCAAGATTTCCTCACGATGCATATTGGTAACGGGAACCTCCGCCGTGGGGATGAGGTAATAATCGGTTTTCTCCACCTTGAACAAATCTTCCGCGAATTTTGGCAGTTGCCCCGTTCCACGCAGGGAATCGCTGTTTGCCATAAAAGGCGGCAGTATCTCCGTATAGCCATGTTCCTTGGTATGCAGATCCAGCATAAAATTTATCAAAGCCCTTTCCAGCAAAGCACCTGCGCCGCGATAAAGGGTAAATCTCGCCCCCGCGATCTTCGCCCCGCGGGCAAAATCCAGGATGTTAAGCGATTCGCCAATTTCCCAATGGGGCTTCGGGGCAAAATTAAGCAATGGCTTCTCGCCCCAGCTTTTGACCACGGGGTTTTCCTCAGCGCTAGTTCCTTTAACCACCGAGCTATGCGGGATGTTAGGGATGCTTAACATGAAAGAGCTAATTTGCTCCTCGGCAAGACGCAAATCTTCTTCGTATCTCCTGATTTCTTCGCCAACAAAACCCATTTTGCCAATTATGTCATCGGCAGATTGTTTGTTTTTTTTGCGCTCACCGACCTCTTTGGAAACCGTGTTTCGTTCTTTGCGCAACGCTTCCAAAGAAAGTAGTATTTCCTTACGCTTGTCATCTGCGGCAAAAAGCTCGGCAAAATCAATATCCTGCCCTCGCAACGCCATTCTTTCCAGCACCGCATCTATGTTTTGTCTGATAACCCTAATGTCTAGCATATTCAGCTCCTCGTAGTGTGGTGGCGCGCCTATCATTGGAGTTTTGGCAAGTCAACAAAGAGGCTTTTTGTTGTTATAGCCAAGAGAAAATGTCTGCTTCGCTAAATGAACCGCATGTCCCCCGCAATCGCCAAGGTCATAGATATATAAGACTCTTGCACAACTGTACCTCTTTGCTTCCGACCGTCATTCCCGCACCCGTTTCCACGAGTGCAGGCTCAGCGGGCAACCGCAAAAAACAAAATGCAATAGAATGATGCATCCAGATGTGCTTGAAATATTTTGATTATTTTAACCACCAGACAAGCTCCTTCTTTCGTTACTGATTGGAGGAATAGGTTGGGCGGTCGTCTTATATGACAATTTCTGCTCTTCTTTCGTCAGAGGCTGGTCAAGTATAGCACGGGCTTCACTCTTCACACCCCGTGCTGGCAATTCGGGATCTGGAACATAATAAGTAACCTCGCAGCAGATAAACTCGTGAAGATAGCTAGCGGTCCATCCCAAAAATTGACAAGCGGCGCACGGTTGTTGTAGCCGTCGCGTTCGCAGGCTATGTCAGGCTCTTCTAGCCATCCCAGCCCACCACAAAGGGGATGGCTTATGTCTTTATTCACAGTCGTTATTGTTGCTTATTTTTCCGTCAATTTGATTATCGCTTTTTGGGCAAGGCGCCTCCATTCCCGTGGACAAGAAGGCTTTTTCCTCGCGGATAGGAGGCTCTCACCGTTTGTGTTTTTCGTCTCCTTGGCGGCAACCAACTTCTCGGCCTTTACCATCTTTGGCTTTTCGGGCGCGGGATATCGCCTAGGATATGCCTTTTATCCCTTAATGGCCTTTGGAACAGGATTCATGGCGCTATCCTTTGTCATCATCGGGTTACCGCTAAGAAAATTCGCAGCGGCACGAGGTTACATAACCCCCGCTGATTTCATCCATGATCGTTATCAGTCTCTCTTACTAAAAAAGGCTTTTTCCGCTTGTCTTGTCATCTTCATGATACCGTATTTGGCATTACAAGGAATGTTTGCCGGAAAAATTTTGCACCACTTTGCGGGACTTCCCTATGAACTTGGATGCTTTGTCGTTTTAGCTGTAGTTACGCTTTACACGGCAAGCGGTGGAATGCGTAGCGTTGCTTGGACGGATGTCTTTCAAGGGTTTTTCATCCTTATTTGTGTCTCCCTGGCTTTTTTTATCGTCGTGAATGCTGGCGGAGGCTTTGTCGCCATACAGGAACGGGTTTTCTCCCTTTCGGCTACCCACTTTAACCGTGCAGGCAGCAACGGATCCATCAGCTTTTCCGTACATATTGGTTATATTTTGTTATGGTTCTTCTCTGTACCGCTTTTTCCTCAAATATTTCAGCGTTTTTACAGCGCCAAGGATGATAAGGCGATATTAAACGCGATGTGCTTCTACCCGCTGGCGACGACCTTGTTATTCTTTATGACGGTGGCTATCGGAGTCATGGCGGTGGGCATCTTGCCAACAATGTCCGCAAGCGGAAGCGATGAAGTAATGATGGCAATAGCCAAGTTCATCCCCTCACCAATTCTCTCCACGCTGATTATTGTTGGCGCTTTAGCCGCGCTAATGTCCACGCTCTCTTCGCAGTTATTGAGCCTCTCCTCCATCATCGTCCAGGATTTCTTGGCCGACCGCAACCACCAGCTTCTTCATAACAGAATTGTCATCGTAGCAATTTCGCTTAGCGCCTTTGTTATCTCCCTCCACCCACCGCTGACCATCCTGGGCTTTTTAAACAAACTCTCTTTTCAAGGGTTTGCCAGCTGTGCGCCTGCCGTTTTTCTGGGGTTGTTATGGAAGCGAACGACGGCATTGGGTGCTTTAATCGGGCTGGCATTGGGAGTTTCCGTAACTTTTTTGGGGGTTATGAACCTCTTACCGTCGGGCATTCCCGATATCTTTTTTATTTTATCCGTTGGTTTTGGGGCAACAATTCTGGGAAGCCTGTTTACTACGCAGGCAACAAGCTGGCGGTTTGGTAATATTTCAAAGACCCTTGCGCAACTCGTTCATCAAACACCAACGGAAGAAAAGGCTCCTCGATTAAAGAAAATAACTGAAACATTTCAAACACCTCTGGATTCCCGCTTTCGCGGGAATGACCACAACAAGCGAAGCGTTGCAGTCGCGCAAGAATCTTTTTCAGAGACAATAAGCCCTCTCTGGTGGGTTATATTTGGGGCTATTCTCTTTTGGGGATGCGATTTTTGGCACTGGGGAGGAAACGGTGGGGAGTTTTTGTTCGGTTTACCGCGCTGGCTTTGGCATTTTTTCGTTTTAGGTGGCGTTATGTTTTTGGCTTTTCTGGCCTTCTCTCAAAAACGACCGCGTCATTAATAAAAACGGGGGCAACGATAATTTTCGCGCCCCCGCTTGTTATACTACTTGAGCGTTAAACCATTTCAATCGCCGTTGCGAGGGAAACACCGCCACCGCCGCAGAGTGTCGCCATGCCTAAGCCCTTGCCACGATGCTTCATCGCATGTAGCAGGGTTACCATGATGCGGCATCCCGTTGAGCCCACGGGGTGTCCTAAACCAACGCCCGAACCATTTACATTAGTTATCTCGCGATTCAATCCTAGTTCGCGTTCGCAACCGAGATACTGGGCGGCAAACGCTTCGTTAAGCTCCAATAATTCAAAATCCGCCAGTTTTAGCCCTGATTTTTTCAGCAAATCTGCCACCGCAGGAACGGGGCTTAACCCCATTACGGAGGGATGGCACCCACCACGACCAACCGCCTTGATTCTGGCAATGGGCTTTATGCCCAGTTCCTTAGCCTTATCGGCGGACATGATGACCATTGCGCTGGCGCCATCGTTGACACCCGAAGAATTACCCGCGGTAACCTTGCCCACCTTCGCCACAAAAGCCGAAGGAAGTTTCGCCAAATCCGCCATCGTTAGTCCTGGGCGGAAATGTTCATCTTTATTAAACAGTCCTGGTTCGCCGCCTTTTTTCTTGGGAGGTAAAACCACGGGGACTATCTCTTCCCCGAAATCCCCATTTGTCGTCGCCCGCTCCGCGTTGTTATGGCTACGAAGCGCCACCTCATCAATTTCCTCGCGGGAAAGCCCGTGCTTATAAGCAATGAGCTCCGCGGTTATCCCCATAATGTAAGGCTTGCCACGAAACCGCTCCACAATTTCCCCATCCTTGATCGGACCATTTTCCACCCCCGGTAAAATGTGGGAACCAGCGTGGAGAGAATGAACAACATCATCAACAAACACCTGATCTTGGAAGCGACAACCCCACCGCGCCGTGGGCACGGAATACGAAATACCCGACATGTGTTCCATACCACCAACAAGAACTATATCGCCCATGCCCGCCTGGATCATCGCCATACCCGAAACAACCGCTTCCATACCTGAAATACAAACACGGTTAACGGTTACGGCTGTTACCTCTTCCGGAATACCTGCCAACAAAGCCGCAACACGGGTAGAATTAAGCGCGTTCGAAGGCTCACGACAGCAACCAAAACGAACATCATCAAGCATCCCTGCATCAATTCCCGCACGAACAACTGCTTCCTTCATTACTGTCGCACCGATTTGGGTTAGGTGCAGATCTCGTAGCGAGCCGCCAAACCCCCCCACCGCCGTGCGACATGCGGAAACAATAACCACTTCCTTCATCGTCAATTTTCCTCCATTACTGAAAATAAAACGGGGATACCAGAATTGATATCCCCGTTATTGGTTACTTGGCCATTAGTGCTCTGCCGATGGTAAGAATCTCCGCCTCTTTTGTTCCTTCATAAAGCTCCAGAATTTTCGCATCACGGTACCATTTTTGTACATCATATTCGTCAATGTAACCGTAACCGCCGTGCAACTCTACCGCCGCATTGGCACAAAAGACCGCCGTCTGCCCCGAATAAAATTTGGTCATCGCCGCCAGGGTGTAATCGGGTGTTCCTTGATCAATAAGCCATGCCGATTTGTAAACCAAGTTGCGGAGCGCTTCAATTTGAATAGCCATTTCGCTGAGCTTCTTTTGCGAAAGCTGGAAGGAGCCAATGGGAGCGCCAAAGGCTGTTCTTTCTTTGCAATAGCGAATGGATGTTTCTAAGCAAGCTTGCGAAAGCCCCAAGCCCTGTGCGGAAACCATGATACGCGTGGTATCAAAAAAGTGCATCAGTTGAACAAAACCCCTCCCCTCCTTACCGATGAGGTTGGATTGAGGGGCACGAACATCTTCTAAGGCTATCTCGGCGGTATCACTGGAGCGAATGCCCATCTTGCCATGGATTTTATTACGAGTAACACCCTTTGTTGCGGCATCAACAACTATTAGGCTAAAGCTGTTATGCTTCTTTTCTTCTGGGTTGGTAATACAGGCGGTAACCATAAAATCACAGACGGTACCGTTGGTAATAAACATCTTGTTGCCATTGATTACATAATCGCTACCATCCTTGACGGCGCGGGTTTTGTAGCCGCTCGCATCGGTCCCAGCGTTGGGCTCGGTGTAAGCGCCTGCGGAAACCCAATCCCCTGCGCAAACAGGTGGTAAATATTTTTGCTTTAGCTCTTCCGAACCGTACTGAAAAATGGATTCACAGCCGAAAGGAGCGGCAACAATGTTGAGTCCTATTCCCATATCCACCTTGGAAAGCTCTTCAGTGATAATGCTGTTTCCGAGAATGCCCACTCCCGCACCACCATACTCCTCCGGGAGCCAGGCGCCAACCAAGCCGTTTTCCGCCGCCTTTTTTCTGATTTCAGGGGTGTACTTTTCGTGATGGTCACATTCCAGTGAGACGGGAGCTATTTCCGTCTTGGCAAATTTGTAAGCCATCTCCTTGAGCATCTTTAGTTCTTCGGATAATTCAAAATTCATTGCTATAAAATCTCCTTTCAAGGTTGTCTGAGCGGTGCGCCGCCTACTATAGAAAAACCCCATTTTCCATAAAAACATTCCGCGATAATTGGGTTTTATCTTGAAAATACGCAACGCGGTGCGCACATTGTAGTCGCTTTGAGCGCTGGGAATAAACGAAGAAGCTAGTGTATGTTTCTCGCTAAAAAATACCTAACGCACAACCTGCCGCCAGGGTTGCGCCTACTTCAAAACAAGTTGCCAGTGATTCTTCCGTGGGTTCTCCCCTACTGATGACAACATCGGCAACTGGTCGGAGTCTCCAACCTAGCAAGATTCTCTCCACCGCTTTTTGTGCGCCCGTGCCATCATTGCCCGCGCTGATAACAAGGACATAAGGTTTACGGCCAAGGCTCTCGCCCACCGCGTAAAAGGTCCTATCAAAAAAGTCTTTGAGCATACCCGACATGTAGCCGAAATTCTCTGGTGTTGCTAACGCGATGCCATCCGCCCAGAGCAAATCCTCCGCTGTCGCTTCCTGCGCCCTTTTTATTCTAACCTGCACTCCCTCAATACTTTGTGCCCCTTCGGCAAGAGCCTCCGCCAACCGTGCCGTCTTTCCCGTTTGCGAGTGAAAAATGATGACAATTCTTTTCATGAGATGAAACCCACGCTTTGGTTCGTTGGTTTGTTGCCTGTGGTTCTTTTTACTATCTTTGCCACCCTTGCCGTTACCAAGCATTACCATTCATTGAGCGCTTTGTTAGGCCCCCAGAGATTTCAGGGCTAAATAGATAAGAAAAGCAGGCCAGACCAAGGCCTTAAGGAAACCGAGCACGCCCAACCAGAAGGTTGTCGCCTGACCGATGAAATAAACTGCCGCGCCGATAAAGCCGAGAAAATAGATGATATTGCCGGAGTTCTCCATTGATAGTTTCTCCCTCTTCTTATTTTTAGAAATCCTGAAAAAGATTAAGGCACAGCTCGCTTTGCCATAGGTACTTGATTTCTTTTTCCCAGCAGTACGGCTAAAAAACGCCCGCCACAGCTCTATTCTTCAACAGTTTCGTCTTCAGTAACATCCTTCGTTTCATCTACTGTTCTGATGCTATCTTTCGATTCGCGATCCTTTTCCATTCTCTTTTTAATTTGTCTTTCTAGTTTATCAACAGCTTCGTCAAAAGCGGCGCGAGAATTTTTCGCCTCGGCCATCGCAAAAAAAGAATACCGCCCCACAGCCATCGTTATTTCGGTGTTGTGCCGAAATTTTTCCAGCGCAACAACAACATGCGCCTCCACCGGCTTATCAAAATACTTTTTGAACTTTAGGAGTTTTTCTTCAATGTAATCTCGACTAACAGCTTCATTTTCCAAAATTCCTCTACAGGTAACCGAAACTTTCATTTTTCCCTCCTCAGATACTTTTATTCGGTAAAAATATTAACGCTACTCACGAAACCTTTTCCTCTTAGAAGAGGGAAGGATGTTCAGCGCCTCGCGGTATTTGGCAACCGTCCTTCGTGCCACTTGTATTCCCTGTGCCTGTAACATCCGTGCTATCTTGATATCGTTGTAAGGCTTATCCTGATTTTCGCTAAGCAATATTTTTTTTATCTCCTCTTTTACCGCAGCAGTCGCAATCTCCTCTCCCGCGGAAGTGCTCAAAGAATTGCTGAAAAAGTATTTCAGGATAAATGTTCCGCGGGGAGTTGAAGCGTATTTGTTAGAAACGACACGGCTCACGGTTGATTCGTGCATGTTAATATCCTCGGCAACATCGCGCAAAATTAAAGGCTTCATGCAATCGGCACCTTTATCAAAAAAATCCCGCTGAAATCTGATGATACTTTCTGCAACTAGACGTATCGTCGTCTGCCTCTGCTCTAGCGATTTTAACAACCATTTTGCCGATTGCATTCTCTCGTTAATGTAGCGGCGATTGTTGTTCTTTTCGGTTTTGTCCTCGGTGTGGGAAATTATTTCCTGATACAGGTTGCTAATGCACAACCGCGGAATTCCCTCCTCGTTGAGGATGACTCGGTAGCCATCATCGGTGGCAACGATGAAAACATCGGGGGTTATTGACTGCGTGCGGGATTCTTCACCATAACCGCTTCCTGGCTTGGGGTTCATCGCCCGAATGATCTTAACTGCCATCATCATTTCGTCTTCGGTAACCTTCAGCTTTTTTGCCAACAACGAATAGTTTCTCAGCTCCAAATCTTTTAAATGATTGATTATTATTTCATGCACCAAATAGGTGCTGCCCAATGATTTTGCCTGTAGCAATAAACACTCTTGAAGATCCTGCGCCGCAACGCCCGCAGGATCAAAATCCTGCACCCTTGATAGGGCAACTTCAACAAGGGATAAATCACAGGAGAGTTCCCTCGCTATTTCTGCTAAAGAAATTTTCAGATAACCATCATCATCAAGGCTCTTAATAATAAACTCCGCCGCCAAAAACTCCTCTTCGCCAGCCTGAGACATTTTTAGCTGCCACATTAAATGGTCAATCAGCGTCTCCGGCTTCGTGAGAAAATTATCCCAGGATACTTCATCATCGCCCTGCCGTTGCTGCGGGGCGGTAGAATAATCTTCTAGATAGTTTCCCCAATCAAATTCATCTTTACCATCACCCGTCCCTGTCAATTCCTGAGATACTGGGGTTTTGGGTTCAACAGAATCCAACACCAACAGATCGCTTTCAGCTATTTCCTTGCTTGCATCATCGCCAATTTCTTCAACTTCTAGGAGGGGGTTTTCTTCCAGCGCTTGCTCAATGAGGTCGGTCAACTCCATTCTGGTTACCTGCAACATTTTTATCGCCTGTTGCAACTGCGGTGTCATCACCAGTTGTTGAGAAAGTTTCAGACTCTGCTTTAGCTCTATAGCCATATACTAACCCTTCTTAAGTAGCGGAGCGACTTCCTGGGCCAAGCAATCGCCAAAATAAATCTCCCGCGCCAGACGGTTGTTGGTTATGATCTCGGGGGTACCCTCCGCAAGAACCGTTCCTTCGTTGATGATGTATGCCCTATCGCAAACGGCAAGCGTGTCGCGTACATTGTGGTCGGAAATGATGACCCCAATGTTTTTTTTCTTTAATTTGCCAATGATCACCTTGATATCTTCAATTGCCAACGGGTCTATACCGGCAAACGGCTCGTCAAGCAGAAAATATCGGGGCGAAGTTACCAATGCACGGGTAATTTCTACTCGCCGCCGTTCACCGCCAGAAAGCGAAAAGCCCTTGCTCTTGCGAATATGAACGGTATCCAAGTCTCGTAGCAACGCTTCTAACCTCTCCCGGCGCTCGTCAGCGCTAATCTCCAGCGTTTCCAATATCGCCATGATGTTTTCTTCCACGGTTAGTTTTCGGAAAATAGATGCTTCTTGCGGCAAATAGCTTATCCCTAGGCGGGCGCGTTTGTACATCGGTTCTGTGGAAACATCTTGGGAATCAACAAAAATGCGCCCACCTTCATGCCGCACTAAGCCAACGATGATGTAGAATGTCGTCGTTTTTCCCGCACCGTTAGGCCCAAGCAAGCCAATAACTTCACCAGGGGAAACATGCAGAGACACCCCATTGACCACTCTGCGGCTAAAGTACGATTTAAATATGTTATCCACCAATAAACTCATCGTCCAACTCCGCTAGAATTACCCGACGGATATATTTCCGCGGAAACTCTTTTCGTGCTGTTGCCCTCAACAATCCCTTCACCAGTTTCTAGATAAAAAATAATACGGCTACCGCGAACATAGTTTTTCCCATCCCAAATGGTAGGCTCACCAGTGGCAACAACCCTTTGCTCTTCAGCATAAAATACCAGCTTATCTCCGGATAACACCTTCGTTCCATGGAACACTCGAGCATTATGATAGGCTTCGATCCTATCCAACTCTTTAGAACTGTTTAGTGTAGAATTGCGATAAAAAACCTTTAACGAATCTCCGACAAAAACACGCTCTCCCTGTTTACAAACAACATTATCAATGAATTCAACCTCTTGGTCGTTGTAGTTGCCAATCAGCTTATCGGCCAGGATATGAATTTTGGCAGGGATCATCCCTTCTTGGGCATAGGCACACCCTACATCCAGAAGTAAAAATAGAAGGACAAAAAGGATCAAGCTGTTTTTATTTTTCATTCCCCTAACTCCGCCCTGACATCAGAAATAATTTTGAAATCGCGTTCTCCGAGAAAAAACTCCAAGCCTTTGCCGGAAAGCTTCACTCCCTGAGACATTACGCTAACGGCAGAATTACTGGTTAGCTTTGCTCCGTCATAGAGCAACTGTGGGGTTTTCAGTCGCGCTCCCGTTACCGATGTTGCTTGCACCTCCTGCCAAAAGAGCATCGTCTTTGCTCGCGAATCCAGGAGTCCCTTGTTGCTTTCAATTTTTAATGGTTCGCCTTTAACGGGAGAAAGCTCCAAGTGGAGATCGCTAAGCACGGCGGTTTCCTTTCCCAGGTCATAAAGAATGCTTTTTGCTGTCAATCGCCAACGATTACCCTGATTGTCAATCTCGCGGATATTGGCGGATTGCAGGGCTAAATCAGTATCCTCACTCAACTGGGAAATGGCATCGCCCAATACCAATTCCGTAGTATCTCTTTTATAAATGTACACGGCGATTGATAACAAGAGAAGAAGCGCGACGGTCATAATCGCTGTGAGCTTTTTCATTGTCCCTCATCATCCACGAAAAACCCTACTCCTTAAGATCGTAGCGAGCAATAACTTCTCCCCAGAGGTTTTTCCCTTTAAGAATCATCTCACAGATTTCTCGCACGGCACCATTGCCACCATTTTTAGAGGCGACATAATCAACAACCGCCTTAACCTCGTCTATCGCGTCGTTAGGCGCGGCGGAAAACCCCACCCGACGAAGCAAAGGAACATCAATGACATCGTCGCCAATAAAAGCGACCTCCGTTAGCGAAATGTTTTTACGCGCCGCTATCTCAATAAAGGTCTCCAGCTTGTTAAAAATTTTTTGGTGCACCTCTTTTATTTCTAGATCTCGCGCCCGAAAGCTTACAAGCTCGGAATAACGACCGGTAAGCAACATTATTTCCACCCCGCTTCGGCCAAGCAGACGCAAACCATGACCGTCTCGGACGCAAAAATTTTTGGTTTCCATCCCGTTGTCGGCAACGATTATCTTCCCATCGGTTAAAACGCCGTCAACATCCAGAACCAAGGTGGTAATTTTTGCTATTTTGCTCCTAATGCTTTCATCCATTAGCAATAACCTCTTTGGCAATTTTATCAATCATCTTTAGCGATGTCAGCAGGCGATAAATGTTATCTAATTGAATGGAGTTCGCTCCATCGCAAAGCGCCTTGGAGGGCTCGGGATGCGTTTCTAAAAAAACACCATCAACACCTGCCGCAACCGCGGCACGGCAAAGATACGGCACCATTGTTCTATCTCCACCCGAAACATTTCCGCAAGCCGCCGGTAGTTGCACCGAATGCGTACCATCAAAAACAACGGGGTAACCAAAAGCGCGCATTAAGGGTAAGGCGCGGATATCCGTTACCAGGTTGTTGTAGCCAAACGAAGCACCGCGTTCGGTAATGACAATGTTTTTATTCCCCGTTGATTCCACCTTTTCAATTATCTTTTCCACATCGGCAGGGGCAAGAAATTGTCCTTTTTTGATGTTAATAACTTTGGCATATCGGGCAACATCCAGTACAAAATCGGTCTGCCGACATAAAAAAGCGGGAATTTGTACAATATCGCACACCTCGCTAACAGCGGGAATGTCCTCAAAGCGATGCACATCGGTTAAGATGGGAACATCAATTTTGGCGCGGATGGCAGCGAGTATCTTTAGCCCTTCCTTTATCCCAGGTCCACGGAACGAGCAGAGAGAAGTTCTGTTCGCCTTGTCGTATGATGCCTTGAAGACAAAAGGTACTCCTGCTTTTGTTGTTATTTCTTTGAGAATTACCGCAATATCCATGGTTAGATGGGCATCCTCAATAACGCAGGGGCCCGCAAAAAGCGTCAAACCACCACCACCAATTGATACATTGCCAATTTTTATCTCTCTCATTGAGCCTCCGCTACATTGGCAACCTTCGCTGCCAAATCTTCCAACCTTGCTTTTGCTATTTCGGAATGGGGATTCACTTCCAAAGCTTTTTTGTACGAGGATATCGCCTCTTTATATATCCTATCGCGCTCAAATCCTTCGCCCTGCGCCACATATGCATCATCGTTATCGGGATTTAGCCTTAATGAGAGGCGATAAGAAATCATTTCTTTGCCATACTCTTCCATCAAACGATAGGTTTTGCCGAGATGATAGCGATAGAGGTAGGCATTGTGCGGATCTTTTTCCAGTAAAGCCTTATATAATCCAACGGCAGTGGCGTATTCCCTTTTCCGAATGGCTTCCTCTGCTTCTCTGTTTATTACATCCTTCGACTTCCTGCCCGCACCTTTGCGGGCAACGGTTTCTTCCTGAAGAGCCATCGCCCTTTTGGAAGGAGTTTCTTTTTTTACCGTAACATCTGTAGGAGATGCGTGTTTAACCGCTTCATTATTCATCCCCGCAGGCTTGCTCTCTAACGATTTTGTCCCCACCGCCCGTTGCAGATACGGAGCAAAAAGCAACCCCGCCGCAAACGCCGCCAAGGCAACAATAACGAGCGTTACCTTGGAAAAATAAAGGTTATTATCGCGACGGTACAAAAACATGCCTAACCTCTTGGGTGATATTTTTTGTGGACTTCGCGCAGTTGCTCTTTATCGATATGGGTGTATATCTGGGTGGTAGCAATGCTTGAATGCCCCAACATCGTTTGCAAAGACCGTAAATCCGCCCCTCCCGCCAATAGGTGGGAAGCGAAGGAATGCCTAAAAGTGTGTGGATAAACTTTTTTAACGATACCCGCTCGTAATGAATACTTCTTAACTATTTTCCAGAACATCTGTCGTGTCATCGTCGAACCACGCTTGGTTAAAAACAAACCTTCATTCGCCTTGTTGCACATCAACGACGGCCTTGCCTTTTGCAGATATTCTTGAAGGGAGTCCAATGCCATTTCTCCAAGTGGAACAATTCGTTCTTTACTACCCTTACCCATGGTTATTAAATAGCCCGCCTGCCAGTTGATGTTGTTCATTGTCAGCGCCACTAGTTCAGAAACACGAAGTCCGGAAGCATAAAGAACCTCCAACATAGCTGAATCCCTAATGCCTTGTGCTGTAACGCCATCAACAACCCTGAGGATTGCTTTTATCTCCCCCGGAGAAAGGGCATCGGGAATACGCAACCAAAGCTTCGCGGTATCGATATTGGTCAGCGGATTTATCAATATTTTCTCTTCACGCACCAAAAAATTGTAAAAACTCCGCATCGCCGCCAAGGCTCTGTTTATTGATTTTGGTTGTAACCCCAAATCCCTCAAAAAAGAAAGAAACGCAACGATATCTGCAGGGCTAATGTCTTCAGGAACAACGACCACATTCTTCCGCTCTGCTAAAAAAAAGAGATGGCGGCGGAGATCACGGTCATAAGCCTCTATAGTGTTCGGTGAGACGCCGCGTTCAACGATTAAATAATTTAAGAAACCTTCCAGCAACTTTTCCATGGCACTGGCTACTAAAAGAAATAGTTGGCATAGTAAAGGCGATTTTACCCCGTGGATAGGCTTCAAAAGGCGAAAGTAATTTCAGCAGAATAACAGCCATAGCCACATTGCGAAGGTGTCCATGGCATTTTGCCGCTTGCGCTAAAGCAATACGAGGTATGACTATGCAAAGAGACGCGAAAAATAGCGCCGCTCGCGGTTCTTCCAAGAACCTTTGTGGTAAACATAGCTCGCCATTAGCGGCAAGACTGTTGTCGCCTCGGCATAAACCATTTGTTCGAAAGATGTTTCCACTTTTCCCCATGACGATGCTTCTTTGAGGGTAGAGCTTGAACATGCGCCATCGCGGACATCGGCAACTGTTATCTGTACCGCATATTTGTGCATAGGGACATCAACACCCAGAATCTCCGCACAAATGACGGTATCTTGGACAAAATTCTTCGGCACCCCACCGCCAATGATCAATAGCCCCGTAGTCTTCGCGGCTATTTTAATATCGGTAAGCTCTCTAAAATCCTTTACGGAATCAATGGAAACACACTTGTGGGGATGGTTATGCTGGTGGAGTACTAAGCCAAAACCGGCGCTGGAATCGGAAAAGGCGGGGCAGAAAATGGGCACATCATTTTCAAATGCCAATTGCACCAGAGAATCCTTTTTCTTCGCCTTCGTTGTAAGAAACCTTCCCATCTCATGGATGAACCCTCGTGAAGAATAGTTTCCTGGAGGAAGTTGATCAGCTATTTTTGTTATCGTCTTATCGCACCTTTGCAAATCGTTCTCGTCAATGTAGGTGTCATAGATACGGTCAATGTAAAGAGCACGGAGGGCATTATCGTCAACATGCGGAGAACCTTGGTAGTGCTTAAAACCCAGAGCCTCGAAAAAATCCATATCCACAATTGCCGCACCAGTAGCGACAACCGCGTCCACCATATTGTATTTTATCATATCGGCGTAAAGCTTAAGACATCCTGCAGCCCCCGTACTGCCAGCAATACTAAGAACTATGGAGCATTTTTTGTCCGACAGCATTCGTTCAAAAATATCGGCGGCTCTTGCCAAATCTCGGGCAGAAAAAGACATCTTCCTCATGGAATCAATTATCGGGGTGGCATCGAATGAGGTAAAATCGAGGTGCTCTACCTTATCCTTCAGCAATTTCTTCCTGTTCATCTATCCCCTCCTCAAAGATTTGGCTTACTAACAGAACGACTCGCCTAACGCGAGCCGTTCTGTTGCTTAACTCAAAAATTGTTAGATTTAACCAGCGCGCTGAACACTCACCGCGCAGACTTTGTATTCAGGAATCTTCCCCACTGGATCGAGCGCGGGATTCGTAATTTTGTTCACGAGCGCTTCGTCAAAATGAAAATTCATAAACACCACACCCGGAGCTACCCTGTCGGTTATCCATGCCTTCGCCGATACAGTCCCACGGCGGGAGTTCAACATAAGCATATCGCCATCCAGAACATTTAGCTTATTGGCATCAACCTCGTTAATCTCCACCAGCGACTCGGGATATCTTTGCACCAGGCCTTTGGAGCGCCGCGACATCGTGCCCGTGTGATAGTGGTAAAGCACCCTGCCGGTTGTTAAACAGAAAGGATACTCCTCGTCGGGAAGCTCCGCTGGCTCAATGAAACCAATGGCGTGGAATAACCCCTTGCCACGAGAGAAGCTATCTTTATGAAGAAATTTGGTGCCCTGATGCTCTGCGTTGGGGCATGGCCACTGGATCCCCACATTTTTAATCCTCTGGTATGTAATCCCCGCATAGCTAGGCGTAAGCGTTGCAATTTCGGTAAAAATTTCTTCAGCACTATTGTAGCTCTGCGGATAGCCACAAGCCGTGGACATCTCCGCCAGAATTTGCCAATCCGGCTTAGCCAAACCAGGAGGATTAACCGCCTTGCGAACCATTTGCACCCGCCGCTCTGTATTGGAGAAGGTACCATCCTTTTCCGCAAATGATGCTGCGGGCAATACCACATCCGCAAGCTGTGCCGTCTCGGTTAAAAAGATATCCTGCACAACCAACAAATCCAACTTTTTGAGCGAAGCTCCAACATGGTCAAGGTCAGGGTCAGAAACCATCGGGTTTTCCCCCATGATGAACATCGCCTTTATCTCACCCTTGTGCGCACCCTCCATCATCTCCATGATGGTAAGTCCGGGTTTATCAGAAAGCTCCCTACCCCATGCTTTTGCAAACTTCGCCCGGGCGTCAGCATTTGCGACCTGCTGGTATCCCGTATAGACATTGGGCAGACACCCCATATCGCAAGCACCTTGAACATTATTCTGCCCCCGTAGTGGATTAACCCCACCACCTTCAATCCCAACATTGCCACAGAGCATTGCTAAATTGGCGATGGTTTTAACATTATCCGCACCTGTTGTATGCTGGGTTATCCCCATACAATAAGCGATTGATCCCTTAGGAGCCTCGGCATACATTCGCGCCGCTTTGATCAAATCAGAGGCAGGCACTCCGCTGATCTTTTCCACATATTCGGGGGTGTACTTTTCCAGACAAGCCTGCAACGCCTCAAAGTTTTCGGTGCGTGTTTCCACATACTCCTTGGCATGAAGATTCTCTTTGATAATATAGCGCATCATCCCGTTAAAAACGGCAACATCGGTGCCTGGTCTTTGGCGAAGCCAAATGGCTGCGTATTTAACCAGATCAATTTTGCGAGGATCAACCACGATCAACTTGGTTTTACCACTCTTCACAGCGCGTTTTATCCTTGAAGCTATCACCGGATGATTCTCGGTGGTGTTCGTTCCCGTAGCCAGAATCACATCTGCCACTTCAAACTCTTCAATGGAATTAGTCATTGCTCCACTGCCAAATGCGGCGGCAAGACCTGCCACCGTAACGGAGTGTCAGAGACGGGCGCAGTGATCGACATTGTTAGTGCCTGCCCCTGCACGGATAAACTTTTGAAAAAGATAATTTTCTTCGTTGGTGCATCTTGCCGAGGCTAACCCCGCTACCGCTGAGCTACCCGATTTAATGACTTCTTGATATTTTTTACCGCTGAAAGAGTAGGCTTCATCCCATGATGCCTCCTCCAATGCGCCGCCCTTTTCCCTTCTGATTAAAGGTTTGGTCAAGCGGGAGGGGTCGTGGATAAACTCAAAACCAAACCTACCCTTGACGCAGAGCGAACCAAAGTTCGGCTGGCGGTGTAACTCCTTGCCGGAAACCTTGACGACCTTGCCTTTGTGGGTGTGCAACGAGATCTGGCAACCAACACCGCAGTAGGTGCAGGTGGTAGCAACCTTGCGCGTTTCCCACGGACGCCCCGCAAAGCGGGCAGCCTTGAAGGTGATTGCCCCCGTTGGACAAACATCGGCACACTCGCCGCAAAAATAACAATCGGAGTCAATATAATTCATCCCAAATGCAGGACCAACTTTAGCCTTGCTACCTCGCTGAGCAAAATCAAGAATCTCATTAACCTGAACCTCGTTGCAGGCACGCACACAACGACCGCAGAGGATACATTTATTCAAATCACGAAAAATCATCTCGTTGGTATCATCCTGTAACACGCCTGGCGATGTCATCGGGAATCGCGGCTTTTCAATCTCAAAGTGGTAAACCAGATCTTGAAGGGTGCAATCGCCGTTTTTTTCGCAGGTGAGACAATTATGATCCCCTGAAGCCCAAAGCAACTCTACAACCATTCTTTGCGCGGATTTGACCTTGGGCGTATCGGTCTTCACCACCATCCCATCACTGACGGGCATCGCGCAAGAAGCGACTAACGAGCGAGCGTTTTCCACTTCCACAACGCATACGCGACAAGCACCAACATTGGTCGTACCTTGTAGATGGCACAGCGTTGGGATAAAAACTCCGTTCGCCCTCGCCACTTCCAAGATGGTCTGCCCTGGTTGAGCAGAAAACTCCATTCCATCAATGGTAACCTTCAGTTCGTTTGCCATATACAACCTCCCTAATCCTGTAAGACGAATTTTTATATTCGTATTCGCTTGCCACGGGATTCTCGCTTATCGCTTCCCCCTAGCAAGTCCGTTTTTTGTTATAGTTCCACATCGCACCGTAGGCAACGGCAGGCTTCCGCAATAGCGAGCTCTTTCGTATAACCCAACTCCACCTCGGCAAAATTGGTTCCGCGTTCGGCAACCGCAAGCTCAACCATCTTAGTTTGCGGGCTCTCTATCGTCTCCTCGTCAAGAACGAAGGGAATATCGATATTATCGTCAACTGGTGCCTCATAAGCGGGTTCGCCATTTGCAAGACGAATCGCCGCATCTATTTCGGAGGCGGCTTTGTGTCCTGCGCCGATTGCGGCAATAACGGTATCTGGACCGGTTACCGCATCACCACCAGCGTAGTATCTTTCGTTGGTCGTTTGCGATTTCGTTCCTTTAGCAAGGTCAAAGCAAGTCCACCTGTTAACGGATATACCGCTATCCTGCGGAACAAAGCTCATATCCGGCACCTGACCAATCGCCGATATTACCGTATCTACCGCTAAGGAAAACTCTGAACTCTTTATCGGTACAGGGCGCTTTCTCCCAGAGTTATCAAAATCACCCAGCTCCATCCGCTCGCAAACTATTTGCGCAACCTTGCCGCCGTTACCAACGATCTTCAGCGGAGCGACAAGCAGTTCTATCTTGATGCCTTCTTCTTCGGCAGCATGGATTTCTTCCATAGCGGCGGGCATATCTTGCTTCAGACGGCGATAGAGGATGGTAACATCCGCTCCCAAACGCTTGGCGACACGCGCCGCATCAATGGCAGAGTTGCCACCACCAACGACGGCAACGGATTTGCCAACGCTCTTAACACCTGTTAGCCACGCCTGTTCGTTGAGATTTACTTCCCGTAGGAATTCAACACCCCCATAAACCCCTTGCAGGTTTTCGCCCTCAACACCCATTGGTTGAGAACGATGGGCGCCGGGCGCGAGATAGATCTTCGCAAATTCCTTTTCCAATTTGGAGAAGGGAACATCCTTACCAACACGGGCGCTACAAACGATATCCACCCCCAAGGCGCGGATATCGTCGATCTCCTTCTGTATGATATCCCGTGGCAAACGGTAGGAAGGTATCGCCCAGCGGAGCATTCCGCCCGCTTCAGGCAATTCTTCATAAACGGTAACCGCATAACCGCGCAAAGCCAAATCCTTGGCACAGGTAAGCCCAGCAGGACCAGCACCAACCACCGCAATTTTCTCCTGGCGGGTAACTTCCACCTTTTTAACCGGCGGGTGAACAGCGTTATCGGTAATAAAGCGCTTCAAAAACTTGATCGCCACCGCCTCGTCCGTTTTTCCACGACGACACTTGCTCTGGCACTTGTGATCGCAAACGCGACCGCAAACAGAAGGGAAGGGGTTTGTCTTTAGCAGAACCTTATAAGCGTCTGCAAACCTCTCGGCGCGAATTAACGCTATGTAGGCGGGAATATCCATTTCTATTGGACAGGTATGTTGGCAGGGAGACTTAAACAGCGCTGAACATACCGCCGCTTCGCAGTGATGATCGCGGATGTGCGCTTCGTACTCATGGCGAAAATACCTGATGGTGCTTAACACAGGATTAGGAGCCGTCTGCCCTAAACCACACAAAGAAGCCTCTTTGATAACCGCCGCCATATCTTCCAGCAGTTCTATATCGCCTTCCTTACCCCTGCCCTGCGTAATGTTGGTAAGTATCTCCAGCATCCTCTTCGTGCCCTCGCGGCAGGGGGTACACTTGCCGCAGGATTCATCCTTACAAAAGTCCATGAAGAAGCGAGCCATGTCAACCGCACAGGTGTCTTCATTCATTATGATCAAGCCACCTGAACCCATGATCGCGCCAAGCTCAGCCACCTTTTCGTAATCCACCGCAGCGTTTAGGTGCTGCACGGGAATGCAACCACCCGAAGGTCCACCCAACTGCGCCGCTTTAAACTTCTTTCCTTTAGGAATACCACCACCGATATCGTAAACTATCGTACCCAGTTTGGTTCCCATGGGAACTTCCACCAAGCCAACATTGTTAACATCACCAGTAAGTGCGAAAACCTTCGTTCCTTTGCTTTTCTCAGTTCCTACAGAGGCAAACCACTGTGAGCCCCGCAATATAAGTTGCCCAACATTGGCAAAGGTTTCAACATTGTTAAGAATGCTGGGTTTCTGCCACAACCCCGCAACCGCTGGGAAGGGAGGACGCGGACGCGGCATTCCCCGTTTACCCTCAATGGAGGTCATCAGCGCCGTCTCTTCACCGCAAACAAACGCCCCTGCCCCTTGGTATATTTCCAATTCAAAATTGAACCCCGTTCCCAGAATGTTCTCGCCAAGCAGACCCATTTCCTTCGCCTGCTTAATCGCAATGGAAAGCCTTTCTATCGCTAAGGGATATTCAGCGCGGCAGTAGATATAGCCATGGTGCGAACCAATCGCCCGCGCCGCAATGACCATACCCTCCAGTACCGCATGGGGATCGGCTTCTAAAACGCTCCTATCCATGAAAGCTCCCGGGTCGCCTTCGTCAGCGTTACAAATGACATACTTGACATCACCCTTGGAAGCGGCGGCAAATTTCCATTTTAGCCCTGTGGGAAAGCCCGCGCCACCGCGCCCGCGCAAACCAGAGGCTAATACATCCTCTACGATCTGTGCTGGCGTCATTTCAGTGAGGGCCTTTGCCATCCCCGCATAGCCATCACGAGCGATATATTCCTCAATCTTCTCGGGGTCTATCAACCCACGGTTACGCAAAACTCGCAACTCCTGCAGAGCGAAAAACGGGATTTCCTGCATCGTGGGAATGGTTTTTTCCGATGTTGGATCTTGATACAGCAGGCGCTGTAAAACCCTGCCTTTTACCAAGTGCTCTTCAACTAATTCGGGAATATCCGCAGGCTTTATCTGCATGTAGATAACACCTTCGGGGTAAATAACCGCTATCGGCCCCATGGCGCAAAAACCCTGACAGCCAGTTTCGACAATTTTTACTTCCTCGGTGAGCTTCCTTTTTACCAACTCCGCCTCTAAGGCGGTTTTTACAGCAATACTCCCTGAAGCGTGGCAACCAGTGCCTCCGCACAGAAGAATGTGTGCACGCAATGCTTTCATCCATATCCTCCTCAAGGTTGAGAATTGATCATCAACCATAATTTGCTATTTTACGATTTCTTGACCTTTAGCCAACACAAAGGGTGTTTGCACCTCACCTAAAAGTATGTGACGCTTAAATATCTGCTTCATTTTAGAGGGATTGACAAATTCGTACTTAATCGGCTCTTCTCCAACAACTTCTACGGTTACCAAGGGCTCACGGCTACAAAGTCCCATACAACCAGAGGTAGTAACGGTAACATCACCAATCTTCGCCTCACCAATCTCCTCCATCAAGGAGTCTAAAACCAACTTGGCACCAGAAGCAATGCCACATGTTCCCATGTGAACGGTTACCCTAACCCGTTTATCTCCTTGGCGCAGAGCGGTTTCGGAAAGCACTTTTTCCTTTATCTTTTTCAAATCCGCTATCGTTATTTTTGCCATATCACACCTCGTCTTCAGCTTATTTATATTGCTCAAGGAGTTCTTTAACTTGTGCCGGTTTCACTCTCCCGTGTACATCATCATTGACAACCACCACCGGCCCCAAACCGCAGGCACCCAGACAACGAACGCTTTCGTAGGTAAACCTTCTATCGATGGATGTTTCACCCTCTTGCAAACCAAACATTTTTTCAATTCCCTCGGCTATCGCCTTCCCACCCCGGACATAGCAGGCGGTTCCCAAACACACGCGCACCACATTCCTACCTCGGGGCTTCATCGTGAAAAACGAATAGAAGGTTACTACGCCATAAACCTGACTAACTGGTAACCCAAGATTCTTCGCGATGTAGCGTTGAACCGCCGCCGGCAAGCATTCCAAAACCACTTGAGCCTCTTCCAACACCGGAATCAAACATCCCGGCTTTCCCTTGTGCCTGGCAATGATGGTATCAAGCTGGGACACTTGAGCGTGGGAAAACTCCTTGAGAAGTTCCGCCTTCATTATAGCATTCTCCCTTTCATCTTTATTGTCTTATTTGCAGGTCCATGAGTAACTTTCTGAACCTAATTTTTACCAGAAAACCTACAAGCACAAGCCCCCCCGCTCTATCAAAACAGTGGGTAACTATGCCTGAGAAGCCAAATCTTTGATGCCGCCAACGATAATCTCTCTTACCGCCGCGAGCACGGCTACATCAGTCATTAATGCTTCGTCAATCTGTTTCTTAATCTCGGAAGTGCTTATTTCAAAGGCTTTTTTGCCACAACGGTGAATATAGGTCAATGATGTCAGAGGACTGGTAAGGAGCAGGGTTACGAATGTTCCCGCAATATCTCCCAATGGTTGCCTGTCAATGTGCCTCAAGCCAAATTCGGCAATAACGGTTGTCCCCTTACCTTTTTGCGAGTTTACTTGAACACCCCCGCCACTTTCCTGCGCCATCTGCATAAGCAATGGTAAACCAAGACCAAATTTTCGTTTCCGCTCGCTTTTTGTTGTGTAAAACGGATCAAAAATCTTTTTTAGTTGTTCTTCATCCATGCCCATACCGTTATCAACAATTGTGATGCGTAGCTTGTTGGTGTTGGTCTCCTCTTCAACCGTAATGACGATATCGTTGGCCCCGGCGCGGAGCGAGTTTTCTGCAATATCCAGAATATGATCGGCAATTTCTCTCATTTTTCCCTTCCTTGCAACAAGGCACCCGCAACAGAACCACATCGGGAAGCCAAAGCCAACTTCAACTCGTTAAAATCCCCTTTCGCTAACAAAAAAGTTGTCGTCCTTTTCCCGATATCCTCAGGCTGGTGCGCATCGGAAGAACGGATAATAGGAGTACCACAGGGAAGGATTTTTTTTGCCGCTTCATCAGTAAGAGTAACCACTTCAACTGCATTAAACCCCATGGATTCATTAACAAACCCCAGTTGTGAAATCACGGAGAAAGCGTGACGGTCTATATGGGAGGCGATAGCAATTCCCCCGAAGCGTTTGATCGCCAAAACAACATCATTTAATGCCAAACTTGTTGCGCCGATGAGCAATCTCTCGTTAAAGCCTTCAACCTCATCGGCGGAATTTACTATTACCTGTACTCCAAATCTTTCTTCGTCGTTAATACCGGAAAGGTTATCATTAACGAGTTGTTGCAAAGGCATAATATCCGTAACACTAGCGAAAAGGGCGATTATATGCACTTCTTCTGCAGTCGTTATTTCCATTCCCGCCAAAACCGTTAAGGGCGTTCCTTGGGCACATGCGACAACATGGGGAATGTTATCCATGGAATTGTGATCAGTAATTGCAATTATATCAATCCCTTTAGCAAGGGAAGTGGCAACGATTGTACGGGGACTCATATCTAAAGACGCACAGGGGGACAAACAGGTATGAATATGGAAATCGCAGATAAATTCTCGCATAGCATGTACAATGCAGCATTACCGCCGCAATATCTCCAGAGGAATGTCGCGCCAAGGCCATGCGACAACGCTCATCAAAAACCTTCGGGCTACTTTCCTCCCAGCAAGGCATAGATCTTCCCCGCCGTTTCAAAGGCTCCGTAGGGGGAAAGCAAAATGGGAACATCCGCCTCCAAGGCTTTTTGGAGGGTATCTGTTGCTGGGACACCACCAGCAACAATAACTATCCCTGCAACATCGCGCAAGGAAGCAACAGCGATGATGTTGGGATGGATTTGGCGGGTTATCCAGACGCTTTTTTCTGGCGCTCCGGCGATGACATCACTCAGCAAGTCCCCTGAAAATCCGCCCGTAACATCACGCTCTAAAAATTTATCCCCGCAAACAACGCTCAGGTTTAGCGATTTCATCATCTCCGCCAGGGTCATTTTCTTTCTCCTTCCCGGTTAACAACCTTGCTGATGGATCCAACCATCCCTCCTGCAAACAATCTACCAGCGGTTTCAAACATGATGTAGGAAGTGCCAATAAGCGGTATTCCCAATTCCCTCGCCAGCGCGATCGTTTCCTGTGGCGGTTTTTTCCCCCGCACCAAAACAATCGCGGAGATATCCAAAACATCGGCAGTGCGAACAACTTGAGGTGTGGTCAACCCCGTAAGCAAAACGCTATTGGCAGTGGCAAGCGCCAGCACATCGCTCATGAGATCTGAGGCAAAAGCGCATGTTGCTTCCCGATCCATATTTTCTTCGCCGGTAAAAACTACCGCATCCAATATCTCTACCAGTCTTCTTAACTTCACCTTACATCCTTCCTCATCCCTTGTTGCGCCCGCCGCTAACACAAGCGTCAAGCCAAACGCAAGAAACAGCAACCACCCGCGAAAAAGCCTAAAAGCATTTATTCACCAGCGATCTTTGCCTTAACTTTTGCCTCTATCACTCCCGCCACCTCTGCTACCGTCAGTAACGATGTATCAATAATTATCGCCCCCTGGGGAACTACCAGGGGCGCAACCTCCCTGGTGGTATCCCTCCGGTCGCGTTCAATGATAGCGGCGATAGTTTCCTCCCTATCCGCAAACTCATCCCTCTCCCGCAATTCTTGGTAACGGCGTTCCGCCCTTTTGCTAACAGCCGCTTCCAGAAAAAATTTTAGCGTGGCCTGGGGGAAAACAACGCTACCCATATCCCTGCCTTCGGCGATGATTCCTTGGGCTCCGTTTTTCACTACCCCGCGCTGTATTTCCATAAGCGCTTCCCTCACGAATGAAAGGGAGCTCACCCTTGATGCCATGCTACTAACAGCTTCGCTTCTTATTGCTTCGGAAACATCTTCACCATCAAGAAACACCTGCATCGTCTCGCCTGCCCCGCGAATTTCTATCTTGGTCGTCGAACACAAATGCCTTATCGCTTCGTGGTCGCAATCTTCTACACTTGAACGAATTACTTTTAGCGCCAAGGCGCGATAAATCCCCCCCGTATCCAGACAGGCAAACCCAAGCTTACGAGCCAACATTTTACTTACCGTGCTTTTACCCGAGCCAGCGGGACCATCAATAGTGACTATAAAGGGGTTAGCGAACCTTTGTTTTGCCCTACGGTATCTATCAACCAACATCCCGTCGCTACGCCACATCCAGCAACTATCAATTATGCTCTCCTCGTCATTTAGTGGTGGAAGCGGTTTGTCATCACCCCTAATCCTGCTGTAAAACGACCAAGAACCCTGAACGCTTGCGGAAGCCATTGCCATTATTAGGTTTAGCGTGTGCAAGCATCCCTTTGTCCCCCCAATGAGTTCCCTAACATTCCTGGTAAAACCACTTGTTATTCTCCTGCCTTTTAGTTGTTCCACAATCTTAGCAGTCAAGACGCATTCAGCCATTGGCACAACCGGCATGGTAGTTGTAATTGCGACGATCTCCATCGTGGGAAGTGATATTTCCATCGCCACCTTCATCGTATGGATGAAACCCGCAGGATGCCTACGATTGGCAGAATAAACGAGGGAGTCAAACAATCGCTCATCGCTGAGCGTGCCTTCCACAAGAAGCATATTCTCCGCGATTTCATAACAGTTTATCTCAATATTCCGTTGGTGAATCAATTCTCGTTTATCCATATTGTTCCCTATCTTCCCGATATCAATTGCCATGACTAAGCTCCATATTTTTCTAAATATACGGTGGAAATAACCACCGTACCTTCGCCCAGATTGGAAGAAATTTTAAACTCGTCGGAAACTCTCTTGGTGTTGGGAAGTCCCATGCCCGCACCAAAACCCAACGAACGGATCCAATCGTTAGCGGTGGAAAACCCCTCACCCAGAGCGCGCTCAACATCTTCAATCCCCGGCCCGTTATCCTTGGCAACAATGGTAACGCTACCCTCATCAAGGGTAAAAAGGATCTTTCCACCATGGGAATGAATAGCAATGTTTATCTCTAGTTCATAAGCCGCCACGGCAACTCTCCTGATGGTGCCAGCGGGAATCCCCTTGGCTTGAAGCGCCTTTTTTATGGCAAAAGAAGCCTTGCCCGCATTCTCAAAATCAAACTGCTGAACCACAAACTCGTTGCGTTCCTGACCGGGCTTCTTTTCCGATTCAATGTTCACCTTTTTTTCCAACTCCTGCACCTCTTTGTTCAACTCACGCAACAAAACCACCAGATTATCCCTCCCGGTAATTATCCCGATCAAATGCGAATCCTTATTCAACACAGGAAAACGATGGTAGGAATACTTGTTCAAATAATTGATGGCAAAGGAGAGGGGCATTTCTTC
>JAIPED010000063.1 GCA_021737325.1 Deltaproteobacteria bacterium | reverse complement strand
TCCATCGCAGAAAGAAGCTGAAGAGCTTTTAACTCAAACCGAAGAGATGTTAAGATGGCTAAAGAATCAATTATAGTATCAGTTAGGAATTATTTGAAAGAGCTTTCACGCATTGGTGTACCGGTCAAACAGGCTATCCTTTTTGGTTCCTATGCAAAAGAAACAAATCATAAATGGAGCGATATTGATTTAATTGTAATATCTGATAAATATGATAAAGAGTGTACTCGTGAAGATATTAAGTTATTATGGAGAACGGCTGCTCGAACTGATAATCGGATAGAACCGATTCCTGTCGGTTCAAATCGATGGAAGACTGACGATGAGAGTACAATTATTGAAATAGCCCGACGAGAAGGAGTTATTGTTAATTTGTGATGTTACGAACTATTCCGGGCTAACCCATAAGGATTGACACGACCTCCTAGGTCGTTTCAATCCATTGTTCAAGAAGCCCGTCGCGTTGGCACGGGTTTTTGCTATAGGGTAAAGCTTTTTTTGTCTGACAGTGTGGAGGAAGGTTTTGTACCTTGGGGGTGATTGATCTGGAGGATGAGGGGGGTCAATGAGCCTTGTTTAGTGTTTTTTCAGATACTCCTTTGGTGTTGGCGAGGTCGGCTGCGGTCATGTTTCTGGTGTTTTTTCGCGGTTGGGCGCAACGCTCTCGTCCCGCTGCCGGAATATCTTTGGCCGGGCTTGATGTTTCCTGTCGGATTGTTCTGAGCCGGTTCCGGTTAGCCCGGCGGCCCACCCCCTATGGCCGGGCTTTGATAGGGAAGCAGCGAGTACAGATAGGTCAGTGCATGTCCGCAACGTTGGCACGTCATTTTCGGCATGGGGAGTGATTCCACATGTACAGTGGCGACGGCGAATCCGAACGCGAGTTCGATTCTGGCGCGAATTTCTTTGAGGCCAAGTCTGAAGGATGGGCTGAGCAGTCCATAGTAGCGCACCTTCATAAAGCCTGAAGGGAGAACATGCTGCAGGAAGCGCCGGATAAACTCCAGGACATCGAGGATCATGGTCCTTGGTCTGTTGCTTCCGGTCTTTTGGTATTTGTCTTCCGCGGCTTAAAGTCGCGGCATGTTGTCATGATCTTTCTTCTGTATCAATCAGCCTCAAAAAGTCATCATAAAATACTTTTGCATAACTGCACCGCCTTCTTTCCGACCGTCATTCCCGTGCCTTTTCTGTCATTCCGAACGCGAATCCCTTAAACATCAACGACGAGAGTCCTTGCCACATCTACATCCAAGCGATTTCTCCCTTCGGTCGAAATGACAAAGTGGCGATTTTCTACCTTTAATTTTCTTTTGTTATTCTTTTTCCTCCTTTATCACTCCACTCCTTTTTGTCATCCCGCCCCTTTCTCTCATTCCCCCTCTTCTGTCATTCCGAACGCGAACCTCTTAAAGAGACATTTGCACGACCTATTCATCCAACCAATAACGAAAGAAGTATCGTGTATTTTTTCTGGAATAATCAAAGCATTTCAAGCACATCTGGATGCATCGTTCTATTGCCTTTTAGTCTTGCGGTTGCCCGCTGGAGCCTGCACTCGTGAAAGCGGGTGCGGGAATGACGCTCGGAAGCAAAGAGGTACAGTTGTGCAAGAGTCTTTCACTAGCAAAGCTCATCCGCCGCAACGAGGCATTAATCGCATTATTAGCCATGCAGCGGAAAGATGAGCGCGTGGAAGGGAACACATATTTGCCATTGCCCGTCAACGGCTACAATTTCTTCAGAATGTCCATTGCTTGAGTTGATAGGAGATAAAGCCCGCCGCCATCGGCGAGCTTGTAACCCTTTTCCCTGGGCCTGGCGTTCTTAATTTTGGCATCAGAAAAGGGAATAATCCTTTTGGGCATAGCGTCCTCCAACGGCGGCGATATTTTGCTCATCAACACATCTTCATTAGCAATCGCGGCGACAAAATCATTTTTTAGGGTATCCAACTTTTTTGGGGGTATAAACGCCATAAATATACCCCGAAAAACGAAGGATGTTACAGGATTTTATTGAATTGCCTTGAAAGCCAGAAGACAAAAAAACCTTGAACAATCAAGGCTTTTTGTATGTCTTGAAACATCTTTGAATTATAATTTGGTGGGCGATTCGGGACTCGAACCCGAGACCTCTAGCTCCGGAGGCTAGCGCTCTATCCAACTGAGCTAATCGCCCTCAAGGAGCTGGTCGGCTACCCGCTTATCTTACAAGTGTCAATTTCTTGTTGGGTAAGATGAAACTTATCCATAAAACCTGATGTAACTACCGCGAATGCTTCAATCGAAATGCCTCTATCCCCTTAACAACAGCCTCCGCCTGTTTTTGCCTGTAAGAGGCTTGCCTTAGCTTGGCTTCCTCCTCGGGATGGGAAATGAAGCCCATTTCCACCAGCAATGAAGGAACATCGGGAAGCATTAACACCTGAAACCGCGCCGTGTGCGGATTTTTATACTTGAGTTTACAAACATTGCCCAATGCCTGCAAAATCTCCTTACCAAAGGTAAGCGATTGGTTAATTGTTCGCGTTTGAAACATGCTCAAAACTATGGCATCGCTCTCGTCCATCATTTCTGATTTATCTACACCACCTACCATATCGGCAAGGTTCTCATTGCGAGCGAGTATGCGTGCCGCCTCGTTGCTTGCTCCCTTCAACGAAAGGGCATAAACGGAAGCGCCTTTAGCGCGGCGACTATAAGCTGCATCAACATGGATGCTGATAAAAAGATGCGCATTTTTTCCCCGCGCCAATGAAATACGATTGCGGAAGGATACATAATAATCACCACTGCGGGTTAAATACGCCTGGTATTGTGGTTTTTGGTTGAGTAGCCCAGCGATCCTCTTGCTGATATCCAAGGTAAGCGTCTTCTCTTTGGTGCCGCGCCGACCGATAGCCCCTGGATCTTCTCCCCCATGCCCCGCGTCAATGACAACAACCCATTTTGCTTGCTCCTTCTCCCTTGCTCCCCTTTTTCCCCTATCAGCAGGAGGGGCGGGGGACTCGGCATCTAAGGCGGGGGGAAAGATTGATGGCGGTGGTAGTGAAGGTGGCGCGGAAGCTTCCGCTTCTAAGGCCACTATATCCGTATCAACAACGACAACTAACCTATGAGGCTTTCCCGCGATGGGAGGCAAGGTGAAAAATTTGAACCGTACTGGACGCGAAAGGATGATCTCCATCTCAACGGAAGCGTCCCTCTGCTGCTTCAGTAAAATCGCTCTTACCGGCTCCGCATTAAGCTCTTTGACCCTAGGCAACGACTTGCCAATTTGTGCTTGGGGAAAACTGACGATAAGACGACGGCCATCTTCCTGCACCGCAGAAGAAAAATTGCCGCTAACATCGGCAACAATGCTGATAGAATCGGGCGAAGACCAATGGCGAATATCTTGTATGGCAACCTTGCCTTGCGCCGTCTCCGCAAACGGCAGGGAGAAACAAAAAATTGCCGCTAATAACCCACATAAAAGGCTCCGCTTAAAAATCCTTACGCATCTCATGGCTGGCGCAAATGCCCCAGCAGGGGGCTAAAGTCAATAGCATGGCGACAAGGGGGATGCTGTAGCAAAGGAAAAAGGTCGCCTACGGTTAAAATTGGGTAGCGGTATCTTGTGGACCTGGGCACAATATACTGCCTGACTTTTCCATATTAAAGACCCTTGCGCAACTCGTTCATCAAACACCAACGGAAGAAAAGGTTCCTCGATTAAAGGAAATAACTGAAATATTTCAAACATATCTGGATGCGTCATTCTATTGCATTTTGTTTTTTGCGGTTGCCCGCTGGAGCCTGCACTCGTGAAAACGGGTGCGGGAATGACCACAACAAGGCAAGTGTTGCAGTTGTGCAAGAGTCTTTATCATTCCGAGTAATCATAAAATACCCAGACTGTTATTGGTGGTTATCCGCTACTATATTGACAGCGGCAGCCTTATGTCGCAGGAATGGGAACCGTTTGTTGCGGGATTTTTTTCTACGGAAAGCTCAAAAAAGGATTCTTAAAATAAACAGCCAAGAAGTAAAGATGGATAGAGAAGCGCTAAAACTTATTAAAAAGTTCTCACGCATTTCCCCCGTAGCCGCGGGACAAGAAATGAGCGTTATTGGTTTGCAAGATGCGCTATCTGTGGCACAATCTTGCCAAAAGCATCTTGGCGAAGTGTACCGCATTGCCCTCGCGCATCAAATTTGCCCTCTCTGCTACATCCGCAATTTCGCCACATTTACCATAGAAGAACAGCTACTCTTGGCAAAATCACACCTGCATATTGCCGGAGCGGGCGGCTTGGGGGGAGCTTTAGTAATGCTCTTGGCACGGCTGGGCATAGGTAAAATAACCATTATTGATTATGATATTTTTGAGGAAAGCAACCTGAATCGCCAACTGTTTTCTCGCTACGCTACGCTAGGTAAAAGCAAGGTTGCAGTTGTTGCGCACGATGTGGAGCGAATAAATCCAGCGGTTGAAATTATTGCCATACAACGCAAGATCCTGCCCGAAAGCGTTGATGACCTTTTCTCCAAGGCGGCAATGATCATTGATGGTATGGATAACATTGAAACAAGAAGATGCATCGCCAAATATGCCTCCGCCCAAGGAATACCTTTTATTCATGGCGCGGCGGGGGGATGGGTAGGGCAGGTTGCCTGTTTCCTGCCCGATGGCAAGAATGCGTTTTCCTCCCTCTACCCGAATGAAACTATAGAATTGCGGCGACGGGATGTGCCAGCTTGTAGCCCTGTTTTGGTCGCGTCGCTACAAGTAGTAGCAGCAATTAAAATTTTGTTGGGCAAACCTCAGGACGATTCCTTGTTGCATGTGGATTTGGCCAGAAATCTATTCAAGCAAATAGAAATATAAAGGGAACGCAACAATGGAACCTAAAATCGCCATGGACGAATTACTGCAACGCGCTTGGGATTATTACGGTAGCGGAAAAATGGAAGAAAGCATCGCCTGCTTTGAAGCGCTTTTTGCCCGAGAGCTGGCAGAAAGTGTTTTTACCGGCTTTGCGTTTGATGAACTGGTGCGGATTTACCAAGAACGCAAAAATTGGGCGGAGCTTATCCGTGTCTGTGAACAGGCGGTGGCGAAGGTGCCCGATGACCACCACCTGCTAAAAACGCTAACAGAAGCCTATTTAAAGGCGGAGAGTATTGAAAAGGCGTTAACAAGTAGCGTCCAACTTGTTACAAATGATGGCGAAAATCCCTCTCATCACCTGCTTTACGCACAAGCACATGTAGCTAATGGCAATTTAACTGCTGCCCATGAAGCGTTCCACGGTGCTTTCGCCCTAGAACCTCAGGCAGGAACCGCTTTTTTATTTTCCCAACTATTGGCCAAGTATGGCTATCGGGAACCCGCCGAAGCGAAACTGCGCCAAGCTATAACACTAGATCCCAGCAACACACATTACCCCTGCGCCCTAGGGGACATGCTGATTGAGCAGGGAAAAACGGAAGAGGCGATAGGGCTATACTATCATGCGGCGGAGAATAGCCCAAACGCTGATGGCTACCTCTACCGCTTGGCGCTAAGCCTAAAAAAAAGAGGGTTTTTACGGGAAGCCGTAACCAGCTTGGAAAAAGCAAGGGTTATTAATAACACCGAGAAACGCTATCTTTTGCTACTAGCGGAGATATACTGCGATCTGCAAGAATTTAAGGTCGCACACTCCTTATTAGACGCAGAACATTAGAACTCATTCACCATAAGGCTTTGCACCAGCCCGTATGGTGGCGTTGCTATCCTCGCCTGTTATTGCCTGCCTGACTTGTCAATACTGCTTCTGCGGTTATTAACCTCTTGAGCGCAGAGGTGCGGGAGATTGTTTTACCTAACGCCGTTTGCAATATCGCCGCCTTGCCCCAAATCTCCACAGATTTACGGGCGCGGGTTATCGCGGTATAAATCACCTCCCGTGTTAAAACGGGGCTATCCTCGCCCGGTAATAGCAGAATAACTTCATTGAACTCCGAGCCTTGCGCCTTGTGCACGGTACTGACAAAGGCAACCTCCCAATCATGGATGCCACCGAGAGGAACAACGCGACTTTTTCCTAGACCATCGGGAAAATGAACCAACGGAGAGCCTTCATCATCGACTAAAACGATGCCCGTGTCCCCGTTAGCAATTCCCCACTGGTAGTTGTTCTTGTTAGCCATGATCGGCAGCCCCGAAAAAATCGTTGCCCCTTTTTTAATAACTCCCCTTTCCCCCCACAACGATACCAGCGCCTTGTTAATCGCTACCGCCCCGTTTTTGCCCCTTCGGGAGATGGTAAGAATCCGCGTCTGCTCAAATAGATCAAATAGTTGTGTTAGCGGTTTATTCGCCCGCACTGCTTCAATATACGGCTCCTGCAGCTTCAATAGTGTTTCTTGCAGCCCCCCCGCCCCGCCATTTTCTACCAACTTTAGACCTTCATCGGCAGCATTTCTGATAAAATCAAGGGCGGCTTCCGCACTCCCATCGTTGATGAGCTTTCCCATTATTGCCAAGGGGTGATGATCGCCAAAACGGTGGTTTTTTTGTAATTCAACGATCCCTTCGCCTCTTCCGGCAACTACTTGCGGAACCGTAAAACCGCAAAGTCGTCGCACCATTTGCGCCGTTTTTGCGCTAAATGCATTCGCCGATATCGCGTCGTTGATATCTCCAAAGATTGCGCCCGGTTCGACCGAAGCCAACTGATGCTTATCGCCTAGCAGGATGAATTTGGTATTCGGCTTTATCGCGGCGACCAGGGCCGCCATTAACGGCAAGTCCACCATTGAAGCTTCATCAAGAATGATTAAATCGTAGGGAAGAAGATTATTACGGTTGAATCTGGGCGGGTTAAGTTTACCGCCATAGCCGAGCAAGCGATGGACGGTGCACGCATCACTAATATTACCGCCAATGTTCCCCTTGGCGGCGCTTTCCGCCAAACGGATAGCGGCCTTCCCCGTTGGCGCACAGAGGGCTATCTTTAGTTTTTTCTCTTCCGCTAACGCAACGGCTAGGGCTATTATCTTCGCCACGGTAGTAGTTTTCCCCGTGCCTGGCCCGCCGCTAATAACCACGGTATTGCGCAAGAGCGATAAAGCCACGGCGGCTTTCTGCCAGTCAATAACAACATCAGAGCTGGCGGGAAAGAATTGCTGCATTAGCGCCTGAGCTCGCAGCAGATGTTCCTCTGCTAAAGGTTCCTCTCTTTGTATTCTTTCTCTGAAGAATGTCGCCACTTCCTGCTCGTAAGACCAAAACCGATGGAGATAAAGTAGCTTATCCCCCACTAAAACAAGCGGACGATATTCACCCTGAGTGGCAACGGTAGGGTTTTTTGCCAAAACCGCGCACCATTTTTCTAAGGGCGGTAGGCGGAAGCGCACCCGCCGTCGCTCATCAAAAAACTGTTTATCGGCGAAATCTTGCAGATTGATACAGACATTACCACTGCGCATGCCAAAAGAGGCAAGTTGAGCGGCATAGGCAACAACGCCTTCAGCATCAGGAGCTTGCTGGGCGATAAAATCACCAAAGGCGGAGTCTATATCGGAGAATTCAATACCAACGGTTTCCATTCCCTAACTACACCGTCATCCCCTTCACAATGTGCTTTACCATCTGTCCAATAACCCCCGCCATGATGGATCTAGCTAAGAAGTATGAAGGATAGGCTTGATAAAACTTATCCGTAATCTCCTCGGTGGTTTTAGTGATATCCTTTAATCGGTAATATGTATTCTCAATGTCTGCTCTCATCTTTTGGGCAGATGCGACGGCAGTTTTACCAAAGCTGGCGGCTTCTTCTCCGTGGATAAATCCGCAGTGATCGGCGCAGTAAAAATTAACCTTTAATTCCGCCAATCTTTTAAGACCTTCTTGATATTGGGTAAAATTAGAATTACCCGAATTTATACAGGTATCCGCAAATGGCATACCTCCAGCATCGGAAGGAAAGAGAGCCTTAAGGCTAGGTTCATAAACTGCCAGCGAACAGGAAGAATGCCCCGGCACAGCCATCACTAGTAGCTTGTATTTCCCCACCGTAATTTCATCGCCGTCCTGCACGGTGCTAATGGGAACATCGTCGCGCCAGTTCAGATCGAACCCGCTCATCGTTTTTCTGTTGCTTAAAAGATCGACGGATATTTGCGAAAAGGCGTTAATCGTTTCCCTCGCGCTGGCGCTTTGCAAAATTTCCTTGCCTCTTACTGATGCCAATACCTGCATGTTGGGGTTTTGCCTCGCTAGGTAAGGAAT
>JAIPED010000062.1 GCA_021737325.1 Deltaproteobacteria bacterium | reverse complement strand
AAACAGCGCTGGTGGCGGTTAAAAACTCCCCACCATTGGTTTCCATTATCTTCATTTGCGAGAAAACAAATGCGGGGGTGAGTCCCTTTAGCGTGAAGGTTCTTTCCGCATAGTCAACATTGCGTGCTATAGCCGCAGAAATCAACGCGATGCTTTGGGCCTTATCGTCCGCAAGGGTGGCGATTTGATAAATTATCACACCGTAAACGGCAACAATCGCGAGCACAACGATCAACAAGAAGCTCAACACCAAGAGGCGGATTCTTTTTACAATGCGGGCAATCATGATCTATCCCCCCGTTTTTTGATAACAAAGGAAGATAGCTTTTCACCTGTGGCGGAACGAAACACAACCTCCGCAACGCTGGGATAAACGGCGACATCAATAAATCCATGTTCTCGCATTTGCCAGAGCGAAGCCTCCGAGGTGTAGTTCAATTCACGGTCAATCATCCCTCCCATACCGCCCGCGAGAAAATAGTGAATGCCGTTACTTTGCAATGCCTCCAGAAAGTTGTTCTGTCCTGTAAAGACGGCATTAACCTTGAAGCGCTCTAAAATGGGAACAATATCGCGGATTATTTTTTGGTTATCCCCGGCGGAATCCCCCTCTGCGGAGTACTCCTTGGCGTTGGTGCCCGAGGCATAGGCGGGGGCGTGGAAGAGCACAAAAATCCAATCATCAGGAGAGATGTTTTCTAGTTGTCTTAATAGCCACGCTTTTTGTTGGGCATCAAAATCGCGGGAATCCCATAACAGATGCAGCATCAAAATACGGACATTGCCAATATCAATTCGATAATAAAGGCGTGAACCGCGCTGTGTTTCCATGCCGGGGGGGTAGCAGTAGGTAAGGTAGTGCCGCTTGCCGCCAATGAGCGCTTCCTGATTGCCCATGATGGGGCGGAGAGGAACGGTCGCAGAAATCAAAGAAAATGTTGATAGCGTCTCTTGCCACTGCTCATTCTCCATTCCTCGGTGCTGTGCGTTACCCAGAAAGAAAAAATAGTTAAACACGGAAGCTTCATCGGCAATGTAGCGGAGAATTTTTTCTGTTGCCGTTTTGTTGGAGCGATCTTCGCTACCATGGATATCGGAAGCAACCGCAAAACGGCAAATAAGCGTCGTCTTTCCCTCACTCAGGGCTGGCGTAAGGAATGTTCCCGCCGTCCCATCATCAAAATGCCAACGGTAGCGGGTTGATGGCTTCAATCCCCGCAGGGGAAAAATGACTGTCCCTTCGGTAAGCTCACCTGCAATCGTGGCATTGTTAACGCCATCGGTAAGATGAACAGCGCGTGGAGAACTTCCCCTCACGCTCAAGGCGAGGTTGGGGAGGCTATATTCCCCTTGGGAATCGGTGATGAAGAGTACCGCGGGCGCTTCTTTTAATTGCGGTACGATCTTAGCCATCACGAAGATGGCATAGCTTACCGG
The DNA here is from genome assembly GCA_021737325.1 of Deltaproteobacteria bacterium. Classification (GTDB taxonomy): domain Bacteria; phylum Desulfobacterota; class Syntrophia; order Syntrophales; family JAIPED01; genus JAIPED01. The sequence continues at coordinate 6,833 of JAIPED010000062.1, read as the reverse complement.
CAGGGCGAGGCAGAGGAGCAAAAGCGGGTAGAAAAACCAAAGCGCTCTAGGGGTAACAATTCCCGTTAGCAGCAACGATATGATCCATGACAAAACCGCACAACCGCCAAGAAGATAAAAGTGATTACGACTATCCGCATCCCAGATAAATAACCCGATAGTTCCCTCCAGCGAGAGCAGCCAAAGGAGGACACCCGAGGCAATGATGGCGATACAGACGCTACAAAGCAAAAGGCGTCTTATGGGAAGTTTTAGGGAAAAATGCATCGGCAAACACTCATTCTTTTTTCGTGGTGCGAGAGCTAACACCAAAATTTCCGCAAGACAAGCAGGGCGGGGAAAAACCGTTAAAAAATGGTTGTTATTTTTATACAAAAGATGATGGTGGGCACCCCGCAACCCACATGCTGGTACCAAGAAAAACAAAATTACCGATTTAGAAGAGTAGCAATGATTATTGATTCGCATATCCATTGTGGCGTACAGAATGTCGCGCTACCTTTGGCAACCGTTAAAAAATATCTCGTTCATGCGGGTATTGAACGGGCTTGCCTCTTTGCTCCTGTGGAGGATATCTACGACCGCGATAACCCTTTTTTTATTGATACGCCGCTCTGGAGAGATACCAGAAAGCGAGCCAACCGCTACCTTTTGGATATTCGCGATGCTAACTTCATGGCGTACTATTTTGTCTGGAATGACTTTGATGTTGCTGAACTCGCCCAGGGATACCTTGCGCTAAAATGGCATCGCCATGACGATGAGCCCACCTACGAATATCTTTCTCCCCTTTGTGAACAATTGCTACAACTGGCCTATGCGCGCCGTTTGCCGATATTGTTGGAGGAGAGCTGGGAAAACACGCTTTATCTGATCAACAGGGTCAATGGTTCCTGCCCCATCATCATTCCGCATCTCGGAATGCTCAACGGCGGCTTTGAGCGGTTGTTGCAACAGGGCATTTGGGATAACGAGATGGTGTATGCCGACACGGCCCTGGCAGCGCCTGCCACAATAAAAACTTTTATTGCACGCTATGGGACGAGCCGACTTCTGTTTGGCAGCGATTTTCCCTTTGGCAACCCCGCAGCGGAACTATCCAAGATATCCGCGCTGGGACTTTCCGCCAAAGACTGGGAACTGGTTACCAGCGCCAATATCCAACGGCTCTTAAGCGGGGGATCGTTACCAACGGCATGAGCGTGAACAGGAAGCCACCGTTTTTCAGTTGAAAGTACCTTCCTTGTCCTGTAGCGCCTAGCACCGACAGTTGCACACAAGAAGAAGCGACAAGGAATGGCCACATGCGACCGCTAACAATCGTTATCAACAAGCAACAAGCACCACTTAGTCCTGCCCTGGCCGCCGCGCTCTTGGCTTTACCCAATGTTGCGGAGCTGGTTACGGTGGGGACGGCGCCTTGTGGGGAGCTTCCCACCGCTCATCGCCATTATCCCGGAAGTATCGCTAACGGCAAGGATCTCTCCCTTATTTTCTCCCGCATTAAAACGCCATTTGTCCTGCTATTCCAAGATGTTGTTCCATTTCCCCTGGGCAACGGCTGGGACAGGATGTTGCATAACGCTTGTGCTACGGGCGCCGCATTTGTGTATGGCAACTACCGAGAGGCAATTACCGGCACACCCCTGGCGCTCAACACCTATCAACAAGGAAGCGTCCGTGAGGATTTTGATTTTGGTCCTGCAATCCTGATGGATACTCAGCAGGCCCGTGCGGCGATAAAAAAAATAAAAAATTGTAGCGAATTGCAACATGGCGCCCTCTACGCTCTGCGTTTTGCCCTGTTGCAGGCGCAACAACAATCCCCCCTTGAGCGGACAATTTTACACATCCCCGAAATTCTCTCTGAAATTGCCGCCGCCACCGAAGGTGCGATGGGAATGAATCATTTTGCCTATCAAGAAGCGCACAATGCCCAAGCGCAGCGGGAATACGAACTGGTGTTTACGGATTATCTCTGTGCCATCAACGCTTTCATCAAGCCTACCGCTCTGAAAACGGCAAAAGCCACGGAAGTTTTCCCCGTGGAGATGAGTGTTATCATTCCTGTGAAAAATCGGGTGCAAAAGGTGCCCGCAGCAATCATCTCCGCCGCCGGGCAAAGGCTAAACCAGCCATTTAACATTATTGTTGTGGATAACCATTCGACCGATGGCACCACCGAGGCGATAGCCCAACTCACTCGCCAAATCCCGCACCTCATCCACATCATTCCTCAGTCTAAGCACCACGGCATCGGTGGTTGCTGGAATGAGGCGATATTTTCGCCCGCCTGTGGCCGTTATGCCGTACAACTTGATTCCGATGATCTTTATGCCGACGAAAATGTCCTAGGCCGCTTTCAGGAGGCCTTTCTTTCTGAAAACTTCGCCATGGTCATTGGTTCCTACACCACCGTAGATATGAATCTACAAAGCATTCCGCCGGGGATTATTGCCCATCGGGAATGGACGGATGCCAATGGACATAACAACGCATTGCGCATCAACGGTCTAGGTGCTCCCCGAGCGTTTAATACCGCCATTCTGCGGGGTTTTGGCTTGCCTAATGTTAGCTATGGCGAAGACTATGCCGTTGCCCTGAGGGTATCTCGCGAATATAAAATTGGTCGGATATGGGAGAGCGTGTATCTTTGCCGTCGCTGGGAAGGCAACACGGATAGCGGTATTAGCCTAGAGGTGAAAAATAAGAATGATGCCTACAAAGATTTTCTTCGTGGTACCGAAATCAGGGCAAGGCAGGTGATCAATGCCCGTTGTTAGCGGTAACAACCCCTTAAAAACAGGGGAGTTAATCCCCCTAATGGAAGATTTTTATCACGAGCAAAAACGGGTGTGGGATGATTTTGCCCAGACCTGTGCCATGGAAAAGCAAAGACGGGTTATCGGAGTGGGAGATGAAATAATCATCATTCAGTATAATCCCCAGAGGATGGGCAACATCATCGCTACACCGCCCAGCGCTAAGGTGGGGTGTTTTTTGTGCGAGCTTCCCGCCGAGCAGATAAAGCTGACCATTGCGGAGGATTTTTTGCTCCTTTGCAACCCCCGTCCCATTTTTAGCGAGCATTTTACCATTGCCCAGCGGCAGCATACACCGCAGACCATTATCCCTTTTTTGCGGGTGTTTTTTTCTTTAGCCCGAGGAATGGCGCCCCGCTACTGCCTATTCTTTAACGGGTTAAACTCTGGCGCATCAATTCCTCAACATCTGCATTTTCAGGCGGTGCCTGCTCCTTTTCTGCCGCTAAATCTATCCCTCCGCCTAATATCCCTAGGCGATAAGGGTGGGGTAACCATTTCCTTGCTTGATGACCCTTACCAGCGGCAGGCACTTTGCTTGGAAAGCGACGGCATCGCCTCTTTGGCGGAGATCCTAACGGAAATTTTCAGCATTACGAGTAATCTTCTGGAAAAATTGCCAACACCTGATGCGCCATTTAACATCCTGGTTACCGCCAATGCGGATGGTCGGTTAAAGGTGTTGTTATTCTTTCGCGCAAAGCCGCGGCCATCCTGTTTTTATGCCGCAGAACCGCAACGCATCCTTGTTTCTCCAGGATCGGTGGAGATGGGGGGCTGTGTTATCACCGCCCGTGAGGAGGATTTTCTCCGTCTTACCCGCCCCATGTTGGAAGAAATTTTTTGCGAAGTATCCTTCTCTCGCAAAAACATGCTGAAAGTTATTGCGGCACTGGGCTTATAGTATGGTTACTTGAGATATTGGGGAAGCCACAAGGCTAGATCGGGAAAGAGCAAGAGCAGGGCGATCAGAATTATCGGGGCAATTATCAGCCTGGCCGTTCCTCTAAAAATCGTCTGCAAGGGAACATTCTTCGCGACCCCGGCAACTACAAAAACATTGATGCCCACTGGCGGCGTCAATACTCCTACCTCCGCCACGATTACCATGATAACCCCAAACCAGATGGGATCTACGCCGAAGTGTTGCATGATGGGAAAGACCATCGGCAAGGTTAACAATATCATCGCCAAAGAATCCATCATACAGCCAAGGATAACATAGAAAATGATCAACAAAACGATAACTGCCGCTTTACCTATCCCTAAGGAACCAATCCATTCCCCAATGCTCATGGGGATATTCGTTACCGCCAAAAAATGACCAAAAACGGTCGCCCCGGCAACGATCATCATCACCATACAGGAAATACGGACCGTTTCCCCTATCGCTTCTTTGAAGCCCTGCCAAGGTAGGTTGCCCTGAATAACGGCGATGACGATAACGCCAAAGGCACCTACACTCGCCGTTTCCGTGGGGGTAAAGAGACCGCCGAAGAGTCCACCCATAACAAGCACAAAAAGAATTAGGGTTTCCACGATACCCTTGAGGGATTTTAGCCGTTCCCGCCAGCTACTCTTGGCGGCAATCGCGCAGAGGGAGGGGTTTAATCCCGTCCAGATTAAGATGACCGCGATAAGAAGCAACGCCAACAAGATGCCAGGAACTATCCCCGCCAAGAATAATGCGCCGATGGATTGCTCCGTCATGATGCCATAAACGATAAAGATGGTGCTTGGGGGGATGAGGATGCCGAGCGACCCGCCAGCGGCAACCACCCCTGTTGCCAGCGCGGGATCATAGTTATATTTTTTCATTTCTGGCAGGGCTACCGAAGCCATCGTGGCGGCGGTGGCAGATGTTGAGCCGCAGATTGCGGAAAATCCCGCGGAGGCGCCGATGGTTGCAATCGCTAACCCGCCACGGAGATGACCCAAAAAGCAATTGGCAGAGTGAAAAAGCCTACCGCTTATTCCCGAATGAAAGGCCACCTGCCCCATTAAAATGAACAACGGCAAAACGGTCAGGGTGTAGAGATTAAAAACAGAAAAAAAATCCCGAACCGCCAAATCAAAAGCGGCGGTGGGGGAAACAATGCAGGCAAAACCAACGATACCAACAAGCGTCATAACAAAGGCAACGGGCATACCCAGCAGGATTAGGGCAAACAGGAAAAATAAACCAATAACACCAATGATTTCGGCACTCATCGCCTTAACAACCTCTTTACCGCCTGCCATGTCTGCGTCAGCAAAACAAAAGTCATCAAGAGCATCCCCGCGGCAAATCCCCAAGCGAAGGGATAAACGGGCATTCCGATGGTCATGGAGACTTCGTTGGCCTTAAAAATATCGCCGCTGTAGCTAAACCCGCTCAGGGCAACTCCCCCAAAAATGATGCTTCCCCCCAGGGTGAGAAGCACCTCCATGATGAGTCGTTTGCGTAGCGATAGCCGTTGCACCAAAAAATCCACGGCAATGTGCCCCTTAACACGGGCTGTATGGGCAAGGGCAAACGCCGCGATTAAAATCCCCAAAAACCCGCTGATTTCAAAAGCGCCTCCGAGGGATTGTGCAAACGGACGGAGCGACACTTCCAATACCCCCAAGAGCATTAGTAGTACCAATGCCACCGCCGCAAGGTCGTTGAGAGTGGCGCTCATTTTTTCCACCGCTCTAAAAAATGTTTCCATGCTGATAGTGGGAGCTTCCCGCCAACGAAGGCGGGAAGCCATTTCTCCTTACTTTGCGGTTTCTGCTTTAATAAACTCCCTGAGATCAGCCAAAATAGCAACTCCGGGCAATCCCTTGAGCTGCGTTCCTTTGGCATATTCCGCGGTTATTGGTTGTACCGCCTTTTCCCAACGCTTTACTTCAGTAGCATCAAGGCTAACAATACCGTTACCCTTTTCAATCGTATATTGTCGTCCGATAACATCATCGGCATCCCAAGCTTCGCCATGTTTATCAATAAATTCGGCGCTAACATCCAGAAAAACCCTTTGTGCTTCGGCGGAGAGGCCGTCCCACTTTTGCTTGTTCATCACCACAAAAAACGCGGTGGTGTAACCGATGGCGGAACAATCGGTGGTACTTTTAATAACTTCGGCTTGCTTCCATCCCTTCAAAACCTCAATGGGACCGATAGTGCCATCAACTACGCCGCGCTTGAGCGCTTCGTAGGTTTCTCCCTGCGGCATGGCAACTGCCACTCCGCCAAGGGAGGTGATGATACTCGCGCTGCTACCGGTGGCGCGGATTTTTTGCCCTTTCAGATCCCGTAGCGTTTTTATTGGTTTTGCCGTGTGTAGTAGCCCTGGACCATGGGCATGGAGGTAAAGTACCTTTACTTCATTTAACTCTGCGGGGTTTTGCTTGGCAAAAAATTGGTTGGCGACGCGGGTGGCAACCTTGCCCGAGGAGTAACCCAACGGCAGGTCAAGCGCTTCCATTACGGGAAAACGCCCCTTGGTGTAGGCAAATGCCGACATGCCGATGTCCGAAATTCCCTTAACAACCCCATCGTAGCATTGATGCGCGGGGGTTAGCGAGCCGCCGGAAAGGATGTTTATTTTAATTTCCCCCTTGGTGCGCTTTTCTATTTCCTGCGCCCAATCCGTCGCCACCTTTACCTGCGAGTGGGTGGGAGGAAAAAATATGCTGTATGTCAGCGTCGTTGTTGGTTTTGAAGAGCATGCGGACAAAGCAAAGACCAACAGCAACGAGGTAAAAAAGATAACCTTCTTCATAAAAGACACTCCTTAATGATTTTTTTAGTAAAGGAAAAACGACGAAACAACCAGAAATAAAAGATGCCTGCGCACCTGCCCACCACCGCGACAAGAGGCAGGCATCAATACGAGTAAAGCGCCATGGCTAGATCACAAAGAAAACTTTTGTTAGCATAACAAAACATTACATCTCTCCCCAAGAGGCGGACGCGGTTATGATTTTTGTTCATCACTGTCAATAGGTATGTGGGGCTAGTTAATACTCTTGCACAACTATACC
>JAIPED010000061.1 GCA_021737325.1 Deltaproteobacteria bacterium | reverse complement strand
GCTATCCAATGAGGCTGTTGCAGAGCCAACGCCGCAAGAGAAGGCAATGGTTAAATTGTTGCTCGATCATTTGAAAAGCAACCATGGCTTTTGGGAGCAGGAAAATCAAAATGGTTGACTACACTAAACCTATTTTCTCGTTCCCACGCTCCTGCGTGGGAACGCATACGGATTAGGTGAATAATGGGCAGAAGCCGCTACAAAATCACCGAGCCCCAACAGCCACACTTCGTCACCTTGGCCGTGCTGCACTGGATACCAGTGTTCACGCGCCCAGACACCGTCAACATTCTGCTCGATTCCCTGCGATTTTTAAGCAAGGATGGACTTCAGGTGTATGCGTGGGTCGTATTGGAAAATCACTGTCATTTTGTACTTCAGAGCGAGGTTTTGGATCATGACATTGCCCGATTTAAATCATGGACGGCGAAAAGTCTGATTCAATATCTTGCGAATCACAATGTCAGGCAAATTTTGGATCAATTGGCGTTTTACAAAAAAGCCCATAAGGATGATCGCGCCTATCAATTCTGGCAGGAGGGTGTTCACCCTGAATTGATTCAGGGCGAGGATATGATGCGACAAAAGATCGAATATATTCACCAAAATCCGGTGAAGCGGGGCTATGTAGATGAGGCGGTGCATTGGCGATACTCCAGCGCTAGAGATTACGCCGGGATCGGGGGATTATTGGAGGTCTGCACAAGATGGTAGTCAGGTATGCGCATTCCCACGCAGGAGCGTGGGAACGAGGAAGGTCTGCACAAAATGGTAGTCAAGTATGCATTCCCACGCAGGAGCGTGGGAATGAGGAACGGGGACTGGTTGGAGGTCTGCACAAGATGGTAGTCAGGTATGCATTCCCACGCAGGAGCGTGGGAACGAGGACGACGAGGGCGAGGAAGAAGGACTTCCCTCTGTCGGTGCAATCCCAGCTATCGACGGTGCAGGAGATTAAAAGCGAACTCGCGCAGGGATACGGGGAGAACCAAGCCGATGACTGACTACAAAACCATCGCAGAATCGAACAACTTTATCGTCCTGGACAAATACACCAAGGAATGGAAAGTTGCCGAAGGCTACCAAAGCGAATACAATTTGGAACGGGAATTCATTCACGATTTGCAAAATCAGGGCTACGAATACGCTCCAAGATTAAACACGCCCGAAAAACTGCTGGCAAATGTGCGCATAGCTTTGCAAAGCTTGAACAACATGCAGTTTTCCGACGGCGAGTGGCTGCGGTTTGTGGAAAGCTGGCTGGATAGGCCCAGCGATAGCATCGTCGATAAAACCCGCAAAATCCATGATGACTATATTCACGACTTTGTCTTTGACGATGGGCATATTCAGAACATCTACCTGCTGGATAAAAAAAATATTGCCCGCAACAAAGTGCAGGTGATCAGGCAATTTGAGCAAACGGGGAGCTACGCCAACCGCTACGATGTGACGATTTTGGTGAATGGCTTGCCACTGGTGCAGGTGGAGCTAAAGAAGCGCGGCGTGGCGATTCGTGAAGCTTTTAATCAGGTACATCGCTACAGCAAGGAGAGCCTTAACAGCGAGCATTCTTTGTTTAAGTATTTGCAGTTGTTTGTGATCTCCAACGGCACCGACAGCCGTTATTTTGCCAATACCACCCAGCGCAACAAGAACAGCTTCGACTTCACCATGAACTGGGCGAAGGCGGATAACAGTCTAATAAAAGACCTGAAAGACTTTACCGCCACCTTCTTCCAGAAAAACACCTTGCTCAGTGTGCTACTACATTATTCGGTGTTTGATACAGGCAACACGCTGCTGGTGATGCGCCCCTACCAAATTGCTGCCACCGAACGCATCTTGTGGAAAATTAACAGCGCCTATCGGGCCAAGAACTGGAACAATCCTGAGGGCGGTGGCTATATCTGGCATACCACCGGCTCCGGCAAAACCCTGACCAGCTTCAAAGTCGCCCGTTTGGCCACTGAGCTGGATTTCATCGACAAGGTTTTCTTCGTGGTAGATCGTAAAGACCTGGATTACCAGACCATGAAGGAATACCAGCGTTTTTCACCCGATAGCGTCAATGGCTCCGACAGCACCGCCGGCCTCAAGCGCAACCTGGATAAAGACGATAACAAGATCATCGTTACCACCATCCAAAAGCTCAATAACCTGATGAAAAGCGAAAGCGACCTGCCCATCTACAACAAGCAGGTGGTGTTCATTTTTGATGAGTGTCATCGTAGCCAGTTTGGCGAAGCCCAGAACAACCTGAAGAAAAAATTCAAGAAATTCTACCAGTTTGGCTTTACCGGCACACCGATTTTCCCGCAAAACGCCCTCGGCGCCGATACCACCGCCAGCGTGTTTGGCCGTGAGCTACATTCGTATGTGATCACCGATGCCATTCGTGATGAAAAAGTGTTGAAGTTCAAGGTGGACTACAACGCCGTGCGCCCACAGTTCAAAGCGATTGAAACCGAGCATGATGAGAAAAAGCTCAGCGCGGCGGAAAACAAGCAAGCCTTGTTGCACCCAGACCGCATCTGCGAAATTTCACAGTATATCTTGAATAATTTTCGGCAAAAAACCCATCGCCTGCAGGCTGGCACAAAAGGCTTTAATGCCATGTTTGCCGTGAGCAGCGTGGACGCCGCCAAGCTGTATTACGAGTCGTTCAAAACATTGCAGACCATGCATTCCCACGCAGGAGCGTGGGAACGAGCGCCTAAAGGTAGCGATAAGCCACTAAAGGTCGCCACCATTTTCTCCTTTGTTGCCAATGAAGAACAAGATGCGGTGGGCGATATTGCGGATGAAAGCTTTGATCTTTCCGCCATGAATAACAGCGCTAAAGAGTTTTTAAGCGCGGCCATTGCGGACTACAACGCCCTGTTCAAAACTAACTTCAGCGTGGATAGCAATGGTTTTCAAAACTATTACCGCGATCTTGCCAAACAAGTGAAAGCCCAGGAAATCGACCTGCTGATTGTGGTGGGCATGTTTCTGACCGGCTTTGATGCTCCCACGCTGAACACTTTGTTTGTGGATAAAAATTTGCGCTACCACGGTTTGATGCAGGCCTATTCGCGTACCAACCGTATTTTTGACGCCACCAAGACCTTTGGCAATATCGTTACTTTCCGGGATCTGGAGCAGGCCACGATTGATGCCATTACCCTCTTTGGCGATAAAAACACCAAGAATGTGGTGCTGGAGAAGAGCTACAGGGAATACATGGAAGGCTTCACCGATGTACTGACCGGCGAGGCGCGGCGTGGCTTTGTGGAGGTGGTGCGGGAGTTGGAACAGTGCTTTCCTGACCCTTCTGCCATTGAAAAAGAATCCGACAAAAAGGCCTTCGCAAAATTGTTTGGCGAATATTTGCGCGTTGAGAATGTGCTGCAAAACTTCGATGAATTTGCCAGCCTGAAGGCTTTGCAGAGCGTTGATATGAACGATCCGGCGGCAGTTGAGGCGTTCAAGACCAAACATTATTTAAGCGATGAAGATCTGGTAGCGTTGCAAGCGATCAAGATACCAGCTGAACGGAAAATTCAGGATTACCGTTCAACCTATAACGATATTCGCGAGTGGTTGCGTCGAGAAAAATCTTCCGCTGAAAAGGACAAATCCACCATCGATTGGGATGATGTAGTCTTCGAGGTGGATCTGCTGAAGTCACAAGAGATCAACCTAGACTACATTTTGGAATTGATTTTTGAGAACAATAAAAAGGTCAAGGACAAAGCTTTTCTGGTTGAAGATGTCCGCCGGGTGATTCGCGCCAGCCTGGGAAACCGCGCTAAAGAGAGCCTGCTGGTCGATTTTATTAACCAAACCGACTTTGACCAGATTGGCGATAAAGCCAGTGTGATTGAGGCCTTCTTCATCTTCGCCCAAGTAGAGCAACAGCGTGAGGCGCAAGAGCTGATTAGCGCTGAGAACCTGAATGCAGAGGCGGCCAGGCGTTACATCGCCACCTCGTTAAAACGGGAATTCGCCAGCGACAATGGCACTGAACTCAATGCCATTCTGCCGAAGATGAGTCCGCTAAATCCGCAATACCTGAGAAAAAAACAAAGCGTGTTCCAGAAAATCGCAGCGTTCGTTGAGAAGTTTAAAGGTGTTGGTGGGGTGGTTTGAGCCAGACACTGCCGTAGAATTCACGCATAAGCAAGCGCTGCTGTCGGACAAGCTTTCTGCTACGCTTCAAATTTGCCGCAGAGCTTGGCGTTGTCTGAGGAAAGGGAAGAAAGATAATGAGAAGAAACGAGAAGTAGATCACGGACAGAGGAGAGATCGACGCGATTATACGCAGAAGCTAAAAAAGATATCATTCAAGCAAAGCGCCTATGCAAAAAGGAGTTTTCTATTATTTGTGGCGATGACCTCGAAAGGTTGATGGATGACTCTATATTAAGCCCCTTGCACAACTGTACCTCTTTGCTTCCGACCGTCATTCCCGCACCCGTTTCCACGAGTGCAGGCTCCAGCGGGCAACCGCAAAAAACAAAATGCAATAGAATGACGCATCCAGATGTGCTTGAAATATTTTGATTATTTTAACCAGCAGACAAGCTCCTTCTTTCGTTACTGCTTGGAGGAATAGGTTGTGCGGTGGTCTTTATTGGAATTAGCAAAGCGCAATTTAACTGCTGACCGAATAGAGTGTCCAGGTGGTCCTTTCCATCCTGGGGTAACCTTGGCGGTTCATGAAGAGTTTGGAATGGTGAATATGGAAAATAGATTTTGGTGGATATTCTGCATAGGTTGCAACTTTGTTATGAACAGGAAATAACTTGGTTTGCCAGCGGCGCCGAGAAAAAAGGTGCGCAGTGTGAGGTAAAGAAATATACTGCCCCGCTCTAGAAGCTGGTCTTTATTTCCCTGCCACCATCCTCACGACGGAGCGCATCCATTCATGGTTAAAATGTTTCACCCACTATTGCTGATTTCATGTTCAGTCCTATTAAAAGTTTTATACCAGACAACCATGCTCTCTATTCCTCCCGCTATGTTGGTATTGTTTATCAGTCTGCCGCCGACAGAGTATCCGGCGCGAGCAAAAATGGCATTCATCCCCACCGATTTTTCCCGCGCTATGGTGTAAGCGGTCTTCATTCCCTTTTTCCTCATAGCTTCTTCCATGACCTTCAGCAGTTCTGCTCCAAGGCCGTAACCGCGCCAACGCGGCGCTGTGGCAAAATCGGTCATCTCCACATTTTCGTTGGCAGTATCCTGCTCTGCCGAAGATAACGCAACAATATCACCCGCAATCTCCGCGCACCAAAACTCAACGCCTTCGCCCAGCGTTTTGGCCAAATAACCCGCATTTTGAATGGGAAAAGGATATGTGGGAAAGACGCTGGCGTATAACTCCGCCATCTGGGGAATGTCCCCCAACAGACAGGGACGAATTTCAACCGTAGCCTGCTTCTTCGCTAATTTAACACCCTCAACTTCCGCCATCTGCTCATTCTTCTCGATTGCCCGCCAAGGCTGGAGGTAAAAACAAACAAAAAGCGCATCTTCTCGCCCCTGATAGAACAGCGGTATCCGCGCCTCAACGACAAAGCCCGCATCGCCAAAACCTGCCCATGCCCTTGCGGGGATTTTGGCGAATATTTTGGAATAGCCCTGCGCAAATTCTATCAACCTCTGGGGAAATCCTGGCGCAATATCACCAAACATTTTCAGCAGATATACGCGGTCGTTGTAGCTTCCATGCTGAATAAGCGCATTCTCAAAAGTTTCGATGATATCGTTGGAGATGATCATTTGCGCCGAGCCAACCTCTCGTTATTACGAGGAATAAGGGAAATGGTCTTATCGTAATCAGCCAGGAGTTTTTCAATGCCGATTGCCTTGCGTTCATCGGCGTCGTCAAGCGTAAGCGGCATTTCACACTTATCGCAATTGCGATCGCAAAAAGTCGGCTCGTAGGAGTCGGGTTCCTTATAAACGCTAATAACCCCTTCGTAGTTGCGAAAAACAACCTTGTTCGTTGACCAAGAGATTAGATAATTCGGCATCACGGGAATCTTACCAGCGCCACCAGGCGCATCAACAACGAAGGTGGGAACACAAAAACCGCTGGTATGTCCAATAAGGCTTTCCATTATCTCAATGCCTTTGCCCACGGGAGTTCTAAAATGGCTAAGCCCTTCTGATAAGTCACATTGATAAAGGTAATAAGGACGAATCCTGTTCGCCACCAATTTTTGCACCAAAGAGCGCATTATCCTAGGGCAATCGTTTACCCCTGAAAGCAAAACCGTTTGGTTGCCAAGAGGAAAGCCTCCGTCAGCTAACTTGGCGATGGCTTCGCGAGAAGAACCGGTCAATTCGCGGGGATGATTAAAATGTGTATTGATCCAGATTGGCTGGTGTTTTTTGAGCATCGTCACCAATTCCGTATCAATGCGATATGGGAGAACAACGGGGGTTCTTGTGCCGATACGGACAACCTCCACATGCTTTATCTTCCCTAACTCGGTTAGTATCCAATCAAGATAGGCGGTTGAAAGCAAAAATGGATCGCCACCGCTAAGCAAAACATCACGAATCTGCGGTGTGCGCTTTATGTAATTTATCCCCTCACGAATTTGCATCTTATTGGGAATGCTATCCTTATCGCCAACGCGCCTTTTACGGGTGCAGTGTCGGCAGTACATCGCGCAAATGTTGCTCACGATAAACAAAACCCTATCGGGATAACGGTGGGTTATTCCTACCACGGGGCTATCCTGATCCTCGTGAAGGGGATCGCTCATCTCCGATTTCATGATTCTCGTCTCTTCAATGCCCGGAAAGCTCTGCTTAAAGATGGGATCGTTATTATAAGCTTCGCTGTCGATCAATGATAGGTAATAGGGAGTAATGGAAAGGGGAAATTTGTTTATCGTCGCCGTAAACTGTTCCCGTTGAAATTCCGAAAATGTTATCCCCAAAAGTTCCTGAAAGGTGTCAATGCTACGAATGCAATGTTTGATTTGCCAACGCCAATCACGCCAACTGCCGATGGAAGCATCACCAATCGCTTCCATTATTTCTTTTTGCCTTTGCGATATTACCATTTGCTTTACCTCCGTTAACAATAGCTTTGCCGCCTGTATTTTTCGGGAGTCTCTAGTGTCATGATTAAAGGGCTGATGCTTCGCTCGAATTACCGAGAAACAACGACGGGCTTGTAAACTTGATGGTGCGCCAATAACAGAAAAACCGCAATTGTGCAAACGCCTATGCCAGCTCGTATTCCTGCAACTTTTTGTGTAGCGTACGGCGGGTGATTCCCAATTTTCGCGCAACTTCGCTTTTGTTGCCGTGGAATGTAGCCATCGCGGTGATTATGGTGTTCTTCTCAACATCTTTTAGCAAACAAGCCCCCTCTTCCTTTTTTCCAGCGTCAGTAGCGTTTTCCGCGGAAGAGAACTCAACCGTGGCGGGGATGATTTCCTCATGGTCAATGTACTCACCGCGGGAGAGTACAACCGCCCGCTCAACGGTGTTAATCAACTCCCGCACATTACCACGCCAGGTACATTTGTTTATCTTGTCAAAGGCTTGAGGGGTAAACCCCTTCACCTCCTTTTTGTATGCCTGGGCGAATTTCTGCAAATAGGCTTGCGCGATTACCACCACATCTTCCCGCCTTTCACGAAGCGGCGGTACCTTTAGCATTACAACACTGAGGCGATAAAAAAGGTCTTCACGGAAAGCTCCCGCTTCCACCATTGCCATCAGATCTTTATTGGTCGCAGCGATAACGCGAACATCAACCTTAATTGCCTCGCCAGAGCCAACGCGGTTGATTTCCCTCTCCTGCAAAACGCGGAGAAGTTTTGCCTGCATCGCTAATGACATCTCCCCTAATTCGTCCAAGAAGATGCTGCCGCCATTTGCCTGCTCAAAACGCCCTACTCGCCTTTTTTCCGCCCCAGTAAACGCTCCCTTTTCATGCCCAAAAAGCTCCGCTTCCAAGAGATTTTCCGCGATTGCGGCACAGTTTATTTTCACAAACGCGCCTTCACGGCGGGGTGAATTTTGATGCAGGGCAGAGGCAACAAGTTCTTTGCCTGTTCCTGATTCTCCAAAGATAAGTACCGTGGCATCTGTCGGTGCAACGATGGTGATAGTTTCTTTTAAGCGGCGTATCGGCTCGGAACTCCCCACCATGCCACCGAGAGGCTCACCAAACTGGCGCTTCAGATTGGCATTCTCCACCCTAAGGCGGCTATGTTCCAAGGCCCGTGAAATGAGCAGCCGTAGCTCATCAAAATCAAGAGGCTTCGTAAGATAATCATAAGCCCCAGTTTTCATCGCGCTAATGGCCGTTTCTACGGAGGCATAAGCGGTCATTAAGACCACTGGGATTGCAGGATTCATCTTTTTTATACCAACAAGCGCCTCAATCCCCGAGATGTTGAACATCCGAATATCCATCAACACGAGATCAAACGGTGATTGCCTAACCTTTTCAATCGCCTGCGCCCCATCGCTGGCACTCTTTACCGCGTACCCCCAATTTCCCAAAACCGCGGTCAACATTTCGCGGTGGGAGTTGTCATCATCAACAACCAAGATAACCGCTTCGTTTTCTCCCATAACCACTTTCCTCCATTGCCAATAATTCCCTCTTTAACGGTGCGCCACGGCACTAATCGCCATCATCTCGTGGGCAAAATAACCGTGAATGTCGCGCCGCCACCAT
>JAIPED010000060.1 GCA_021737325.1 Deltaproteobacteria bacterium | reverse complement strand
CTCCCGGTTCTTTGCAAGCGATGACGAGTGGCTGGGTAACTCGTGCTTGGGCTAAGACCCACCACCCGAAGTGGCTCAAGGAAGAAGAGGCGCATGGAAGGCTTGTAACCAAGAAGCAGTAGTAAAGGTATTTTTAATTGAATCGTTTGGTTACCCGCCTCCGAATGTTATGGTGAGGCGGGTATTTTTATGGAGGGTAATGATACAAATGAATAGATTGCGGTTTATGTTTTGCCTGATTGGTGTTATCTTTCTACTCGCACCTGCAGAACTTGCGGCAGGAGCCGTTTTGGATGTAGGGAACACCTTTCCCGAAGTAGTACTGAATGTAGAAGATGAGGATGATGCCAGGTACCTAGATGTAGGCGGAATCATGGACCTTGTCATGGGAAGCAAGAAAATAACGATACATGATGTGAAAACAAATTTCTTAGTTATTCAGATATTCAGTATGTATTGTCCCTATTGCCAGGCCGATGCTCCCAGAGTGAATACTCTCTTTGGAAAAATGAGGAAAGATCCCGCGATAAATGACAAAGTAAAGCTAATTGGTATAGGAGCGGGAAACACGAAGTTGGAAGTAGCAACATTCAAAAATAAATACGCAATAGATTTTCCCCTCTTTTCCGATGGGGACTTTTCTATTCATAAAAAAATTGGCGAGGTGAGGACACCTTACTTTATCATAGTTAAACTTCAGGGTGCCAGAAAAGGAGAAGTACTTTATTCACGGTTGGGCACTCTAGAATCGGTGGAATCTTTTTTAGATGTCATAGAGAAGCTTGCCGTTAAGTAACAAGGGAGGTATTCGATGAAAAAAACTGTAGCGGTTATCTTATTACATTTTTTCTTTATGGTTTTTATAATTTCTATCTCACTTGCCGCTTCTACAGCTTATAGGGAAACTATCTCTCATCCGTATCCTCTACCGCTAACAAACTCAACGCCAACAGTTTCTGTGGGAGAAACAGCTCCAGATTTTTCTTTACCGTCCATATCAGGTGCGAGAGTAACTCTTAGCCAATTTAGAGGTTCTAAAAATGTAGTGCTTTCTTTTGTGCCGGCGGCGTGGACTCCGATATGTTCTGATCAGTGGCCAGGCTATGGAATTATTCAGGATATTTTTATCCAAAACAATGCCACGCTAATTGGAATTAGCGTGGATAATATTCCCACACTGCACGCTTGGACAAAACAAATGGGTAGCATTTGGTTTTTAGTGTGTGCGGATTTTTATCCCCATGGTAAAGTTGCTGGTGAGTATGGGGTCCTTCGTCCCGATGGAATGGCAGAGAGGGCAATATTTGTCATTGATAAAGAGGGAAGGATGAGGTTTGCTCGCGTGTATGACATCAACACCCGTCCTCCCCTGGAGGACATCGTTGCGGTTCTCCAAGCTATCAGATGAGATCCGTTGGCAGTGCGGTGACAACTATGAGCTCTAAAAACCTATCCGCATCAAGAGTATTACAAGGAATAGACTTCCTCTCCGAGTATTTTTATCCAATTATCTCTGAGAATTAACTCGGCTCTTTCAATGTTGTTAACTCCGAGGATAACTATGGTTTCTTCACCGAGGCGATTGATGGTGGTGTATAAATAATGAATGTTTATTCCCCCAGCCGCTAAAGGTTTTAAGATAGCGTTCATTCCCGTCGGATGTATCGGAACCTCCACGGCAAGCACCGTCGAAATATCAAAGCGAAACCGAAAGCTCTCCAACACAACAGCCGCTCTCTCCGGCTCGTTGACGACGAGTCTTACCATGCTGTCGTCAGCAACGCTGGCTGTTAGCATAGCTTTTGGAGTAATATCCTCCTTATCCAAAGCCTCAACGAGGTGAGCTAAAGCACCCGGCACATTGTCCAGTAACACCGATATTTGTTTAATGACCATAGTTGTTCCTATCCGTTAAATGCGGCATTAAATACATTCGCATTTGCCTCCAAAATTCCCTTCTTCTTTTTCCCCAACAGTTCTGCTAACCCTTGCAAATAGCTATCAGGAGACACTACCCCTGTTTCCCTTAAAAACTTTCCCATCATTGCCACATTTGCCATTCTAGCATCGCCAAACTTTTCCGCTATCCCAACACAATCGACCTTCTTTACTGCAACATCTTTTCTCACCGGCTCAACATTAACGATGGAGGAATTCATAAAAATAATCCCCCCCCGTGCTACCCGATTTTGGAATACATACAAGGAGGGGATATTCATAACTATCAAAAAATCGGGAGTGGATGTTATTGGTGATGCTATCTCCTCATCGCTAATACAAACCGTACAATTGGCGGTTCCACCGCGCATTTCCGCCCCATAGGAAGGCAGAAAAGTAACATTAAGCCCTTCTTTTACCGCACCATGTGAAAGGCTGTACCCCATCATTAAAACGCCCTGACCACCAAAGCCGGAGAATATCGCTTTATTCAGCATTGCTTTCCTTTCCCTGTGCCTTTATATCCTTCAATACCCCAATTGGGTAATGTTTTTTCATCTCTTCTTCTACCCATTCCAGGGATTTCAAGGGCGTCATTTTCCAATTAGTTGGACAAGGTGAAAGAATTTCTACCATCGTAAATCCTACTTGTTCTCGTTGATATTCGAAAGCCTTACGGATGGCTTTTTTCGTTTTAAGAATACTGGCGGGGGAAGTGACCATACAGCGTTCAATAAAGGCCGTCCCTGGCATTAAAGCCAAGGCTTCACTGATTTTTGTTGGATAACCGTCAATGATAGAATTTCTTCCCGCGGGTGAGGTGGTAGTTTTTTGACCTAACATGGTAGTTGGTGCCATTTGTCCACCCGTCATGCCATAAACCGCATTGTTGATGAAAATAACCGTAATATTTTCCCCTCTACTTGCCGCATGAAAACTTTCAGCGGTGCCTATTGCGGCAAGATCTCCATCTCCCTGATAAGAAAAAACAACCCTATCGGGTAGCATTCTTTTAATGCCTGTAGCCACTGCCGGGCCTCTGCCGTGTGGAGCTTCCTGCATATCCACATCAAAATAAAAATAGGCAAGCACGGCACAACCAGCGGGTGGCACACCTATTGTAATGCCCCTAATATCCATTTCGTCAAAAACCTCACACATAATTCGATGCACTATCGAGTGTCCACAACCAGGACAATAATGAGTGTAGGCTTTCTTTAAGCTTTTTGGGCGCTGATAGATAATTTTTTCTTTTGCCATTGAACCAACCCTTCCCACTGACAACCAAACGCGTGACTCCCGTTTGTAACAAGCAAACAAAACTGTAAAAACGGCATAAATATCGTACTATTCGAAGTGGTTAAACACTCTTTTCTTATCGGTAAGGCGCCTTGCAATAACATTTGCCAATTCTACGGGTGGGGGAACAGTTCCGCCAGGCCTTCCATAAAAGTCAATCTCGGCCACTCCTTGTACGGCTAGGCGAACATCTTCTAACATTTGTCCCGTACTCATTTCAAAAACCAAAACTTTTTTTGTGCCTCCCCTGACAACCCGTAACAACTCAGCCGCGGGGAATGGCCAGAGAGTTGTTGGGCGGAACAGGCCAACGCTGATGCCTTGATCCTTCAGTCTTTTAATTGCTCCCTTAGCAATTCTGGAAGCGGTCCCATAGGCAACAATAACCGCTTGATCATCAGGATTAATTTCGCAAACGGCTCTAGTTTCTTTGCGAGTTATTTCTTCATATTTACGAAATAGTTTCCAATTATGAGCTTCCATATCACCCGCGGGGAGAATGAGGCCTTTGATGAATTTACTTTTTCCTTCCCCTGCCCCTGTGATGGAAAATTCTGTTCGATATTCTCGCGGTTTGGGCTTACGAAAGACCACAGGTTCCATCATCTGTCCCATCATCCCATCTGCCAACAGAATTACAGGAGTTCGGTACTTATCGGCAAGATCGAAGGCATCCATTGTTAAATCCGCCAATTCCTGAGCACATCCTGGCGCCAGTACTATCGTGCGATAATCTCCATGACCACCGCCTCGAGTAGCTTGAAAATAGTCTCCCTGCGCGGGAAGAATGTTTCCTAAGCCAGGACCGCCACGCATGATGTTGACTATCACGCCCGGTAATTCGCAAGCAGCCATGGAAGAAATTCCTTCCTGCTTTAGGGATATTCCCGGCCCCGAGGAAGAGGTCATAACCCTTGCTCCCGTTGCGCTTGCCCCGGCTATCATGTTGATCGCCGCTATTTCACTTTCCGATTGGATAAACACCCCACCTTCAACTCTGGCGGTGTTTTCTGCCATGTACTCCGTTATTTCATTCTGGGGAGTTATCGGATAACCGGCGTAAAAGCGGCAGCCTGAACGGATTGCCGCTTCCCCAATGACCAGATTACCTTGCATTAACACTTTGTTAGTCACGATACACCTCTATCGCTACTTCGGGGCACATAACCGCACAAAGGCCGCAAGCGGTACATCCACCATCGCCGATAAAAACGACGGAGCGATATCCTTTTTCGTTATATGTTTTCCCATGGATTATTTGTGAATTCTTACAAACAGAAATGCAGTAGTGACACTCCTTACAGTAAAATGGATCAATTGTTATGTAGCCTTTTTTAGGTGCCATCTTTCTTTCCTATTCCATCTATCGCCAAACGGCGATGCGACCGCTCACATATTAAAAATTAAATGTCAACGCTGAATGTACTTTTCTTGAGAGTAAATAAATTGTCCTGATTTGTAACACACAATCTGTCCTACTTGTTAGGTGTCTTTAAGGGGGGGTGGCATATGAGACGAACGGAAATACGGCTGCGATTTGAAGAGGCATATGATGGTTATGAAGCAAGGCGGTTAACACAAGAAGAGGCAGCCATGTTGCTGGGAGTTGGTAGTAAGACTCTTGCACAACTGTACCTCTTTGCTTCCGACCGTCATTCCCGCGAAAGCGGGAATCCAGATGTGCTTAAAATATTTTGATTATTTTAACCAGAAAACAAGCTCCTTCTTTCGTTACTGCTTGGAGGAATATATTGTGCGGCGGTCTTTAGTCGTACATTCCGTCGTTATATTGCCCGATACGAGTCTGACGGTATGGATGGTTTACTGGATAAGAGTCTGACACAAGCATCATTTCGTCGTGTTCCTGTGGATGAGGTTATTGCTCTGCTTGAGAAGTACCAGCGCTATCACCAAGGTTGGGATGCCCGACACTTCTATTGTTGGTATAAGCGCGATGGTGGTTTCCGTAGTTACAGTTGGGTTAAGAACTCTCTTCAAGCGAATGGTCTGCTGGTTAAGTATTAGAAGCGCGGGACACATCGCACTCGCCGAGAGCCATCTCCTGTGCCATGAATGATGTTACTTCAGGATGGCAGCACCCACGAATGGGTGGCGGCAAAGAAATGGGATTTAATTGTGACTATGGATGATGCCACCAACGAGCATTACTCTATGTTTTTCACTCATCAGGATAGAATTTCCAAAGAGCTTACTATTCTTGGCATTACCACAACGGAAGCGGCGAACAATTATCTGCTACAGTCCTATATGCCTGCATTTAATGCTATTTTTATACAACCTGCATCTCAGGAAGGCTCAACCTTCGTCCCTTGGATGGGAACAAGCATCGACGACATTTGATCAAAGCAATACGAACGAGTAATATCGTCGGACAATTGTGTGAGTTTTGCGGGAAAAATGCTGCAAATACCGCCGGATCAATATCGTTGCCACTTTGTCAGAGTGAACGCCATGGTGCATTACTACATTGATGGCACAATGGCTATATTTTACGGACCGAGCAAGCTAGCCCACTACGATAGTGATGGAAAGTTAGCAGAAAAAACAACGGTAAAAACCAAGAAAACATTAGAAAAAAATAGGATTAAACGCCACACAAATGTGGACAGTGCATTTATCAATAAACAGGACATTTCTATTTACTCGTAACACAATCCTGTTTTTGTTTATGTTGCATATTTTATTTTGACATTCTTTCAAGCTTTAACCTAACCTACGGCACGATTATGGAGGGTAGGGTGATTCATGAGTGCCGATTATTCCAAAAAAATAATTATTCGTTATTCGGTTGACAATGTCGATAAACCGATAATCTATGAATTGATTAAGCGTTTTGACCTTCGCTGTAACATTCTTAAAGCACGCATATTGCCTCGACGCGATGGAGTTATCGTGCTGGATATGGGTGGGACCAAAGATAATTTCGATTCAGGAATAGCGTTTCTATTGGAAAATGGTCTGCGGGTTGAAGCTCTCTCCAAGAGCGTTACCCAAAACCTTTCAAGATGCGTTCAGTGTGGAGCCTGCACCGCTTTTTGTCCGACAGGGGCGCTTTCCCTTGATCCTGCCACTGCGGTTGTTAGTTTTGATGCAGAAAAATGCAATGGTTGTGAGATGTGTGTTTCCGGTTGTCCAGTGCGTGCGATGGAAGTGAATCTTTTTTAGCAATAACGGTCGTCTGGTAGTTAAAATAATTTTTCCCTATACCTGACAAGCAAACACTGGTTAGCATGGGTGGGTTTTTATAAAGTATCATTGGCGCTGTTCCTGCCGACATTGCGGCTGAGGATTACCGCAGTAGTATTGACCTGTAACTTCTGAAGACAATTCCAATAAGAGTTTGACAAACCATCTCACCCTATGCTATACGGCGCGGGAAATATAACAACGAGGTAACGCTGGATAATGAAAAAAACGCTGAGAAACACTTCCAACAAAAAACGCCAGACTGTTCATGGTTTTTTGGTGCGCATGTCGACAAAAAATGGCAGAGCAGTTGTGAATAGGCGGAGAGCAAAAGGAAGAAAAAGAATAGCAGTATAGTTAGCGCGGATTTTTAACGCGTGGGTAGCTCCTTTAAAAAGATAGAAAGGATACTGAAACGGAAGGACTTTAGCGCCGTCTATGCAGGTGGGAAGAGGTTTTATTCAAGTAGCTTTGTTGTTATCGTTAGGGGCCACGCACAGTTAAGAAGGATTGGTGTGGTTGTCAGCAAGAGGGTTGGAAAGGCTCACCGCAGAAATCGTATCAAGCGTCTTCTTAGAGAGTTCTACCGCCTAAATAGCAGTCTTTTTCCCACAGGGATGGATATTATAGTCATCGCTAATAGACCTACTAAGCTAGATAATCTCCAACAAGTTGGAGTAGAGCTTTCCGAAGTGCTGAGTAAATGCTCAAGATTGAAACACAGCGAGGTATAAGCATTTTTGCTCAGATAGCGATTGCCGTAGTTCGCTTTTATCAAATTTTTCTATCTCCCTTTCTGATGTCACAGTGCCGTTTTTATCCTTCTTGTTCAGAGTATGCAATAGAAGCGGTTACCAAATTTGGCGTTTTTCGTGGAGGGCTACTTACTGTGGGAAGAATCGCTCGTTGTAATCCATTTTGCGAGGGAGGTTACGACCCTCCTGAATGGCGCTAAGCATTCTGTAATAACTTAGGAGATTTTTATGGACAAGAGAACTTTGCTGGCGGTGGTGCTATCAATAGCGGTAATTCTTGGTTACCACTTAGTTTTTCAACAGCCTACGGTTAAAACTGATGATACTTCCGTTAATGCAACAGCTACAAAAGAGACGAAGCAACAGGCGCCTACAGGTGGTTTAACCGTTAGCCCACTCACAAAGCCATCCCCCTCCTCAACATCTAGAGGGAAAAGCTCTACCGTAGAGACCCCTTTGTACAAAGCGCATTTTTCCAGCAGAGGTGCTTCTTTAACATCCTTTCAACTCAAAAAACACTCCATTGGCGATAACTCAGAAGAATATGTGGAAATGGTAAGCACTGCGGCCGACACCCATCTGCCGCTTGCCGTTTCCTTCGTTGAGTCATCAATAAATATGCCGCAGGATGTTAATTTTATCGCCAGTGCGGAAAAAATTATTCTGACTGATAGTGATACTCAAGGTAAACAAATCATTTTTACCACTACCAGTAAGGGGATAAGGGTGGAAAAAATCTACACCTTCCTCCCTGATAGTTATGCAATCGTTATGGAGCTAAGGGTTACTAACCTTGCAACAGTAACCATTAGCCAGAACCCAATACTGTTTTGGTACAGTAATGATAATCTTAACGGCAAAGCCTCTGCGCAAGAAAGAGTTGGACCCGCTTATTCTTTGGTGGACGATGTAAAGCGTCCCGACGCCGATGATTTTGTTAGTGGGAAGCAAGATGGTCCGAATATTCCGTGGGCCGCTTTTGAGAGCAAGTATTTTATCGCCGCGATGATCCCATCAAATCCAATTTCGTCAAGTGTTTCTTTAGGGAAAGACCTGACCAGCACTACCTATGTTGCGCTGTTTGGTGGAAAAATGTTGGCGGCTCCAGGGCAGACTGCAACCATGAAATTTTCAGTCTTTATCGGACCTAAGGAATACCGTGCACTATCTTCTCAGGATTGCGGTTTAGAACGAGCGATTAACTTGGGATTTTTCAAGTGGATAGCGGTTCCGATGTTACTTTTTATGAAGTTCATCCATGGATATGTTCCCAACTATGGTGTGGGTATAATCATCTTGGCGTTTTTGATAAAAATCATTTTTTGGCCGTTGGGAACCATTTCTTATCGTTCCATGAAAAAGATGCAGGACCTCCAACCAAAAATGAAAGAGCTTCAGGAAAAATATAAGAATGACAAACAAAAATTAGGGCAAGAAACGATGGCGCTTTATCGCACCCATAAGGTGAATCCGATGAGTGGATGTTTGCCGATAATTGTTCAAATTCCTGTCTTTATAGCACTTTTTAATATGTTAGAAAATGCGATAGAGATGCGTTACGCTCCTTTCTTTCTTTGGATTAAAGATCTTTCAGCCGCTGACCCCTACTATGTTACTCCCATCTTAATGGGAGCGACAATGTTCATCCAACAAAAAATGAGTCCGGCTCCGGCAGATCCGATGCAGGCCAAAGTAATGATGTTTTTACCGCTGGTTTTTACCATATTTTTCCTTAATTTCTCATCAGGTTTGGTACTCTATTGGCTTATTAGCAATGTTCTAA
>JAIPED010000059.1 GCA_021737325.1 Deltaproteobacteria bacterium | reverse complement strand
CCAAAGAAACCTGATCGTTCCTGCTTCGTGCTGTATGTAGCTTTCCGCCAATTTCTCCCAAACGAGAGGTAAGCTCTCGTTCAATGGCCATATGAATATCTTCGTCCGAATCAAAAAAAATAAACGCCCCTGCGGCAATTTCTTCACGAATCTTATCCAACTCTTTAACAATCGCCACTGCTTCGGTTTTTTTGATGATATTTTGTTTGGCAAGCATCTTTACATGGGCAATAGAACCGTCAATATCATGGCTGTAAAGCCTCTTATCAAAAGGCAACGATGTGGTGAACTCCTCAACCTTTCTATCCGTTGCTTCTTCAAAGCGTCCCGACCAAGCTTTATTGCGACGCAAAGCTGAATCGTCTTTCTTCAGCACTGTCTCTTCAGGTAATGCTGGAGTATTTTTTTCTTTTTTCATGAGGATTTCTCCCGCATCCATGCCTGCATTTTAAGTCTAAGTGCATTTAGACGAATAAAGCCAATGGCATCTTTTTGATTATAAACCTCTTCCCTCTCAAAAGTCGCCATTGCCTCCGAGTAAAGCGAATATTGAGACTTACGGCCAACCACTGTGGCATTTCCTTTATACAGTTTCATTCGCACCGTTCCCGTAACCGTTCCCTGCGTTTCATCTACGAGTTTCTGCAACAGTTCGCGTTCTGGAGCGTACCAAAAGCCATTATAAACAAGTTGTGAATACTTGGGAATAAGAGAATCGCGCAGCAAAAGCACCTCTCTATCCATGGTAATTGTTTCCAAAGCACGGTGTGCCGCCCAGAGGATAGTTCCTCCTGGCGTTTCGTACACCCCGCGAGATTTCATCCCAACAAAGCGGTTTTCCACGATATCAATCCTGCCAACTCCGTTCGCACCGCCTACCCTATTGAGCTGTTCCATGAGCAAAACTGGGGATAATTCCTGACCATCTATGGCAACGGGATTCCCCTTTACAAAATCAATT
This sequence comes from Deltaproteobacteria bacterium, assembly GCA_021737325.1. Classification (GTDB taxonomy): domain Bacteria; phylum Desulfobacterota; class Syntrophia; order Syntrophales; family JAIPED01; genus JAIPED01. The sequence goes on along the minus strand of JAIPED010000059.1, from coordinate 8,043 downwards.
TCCAGATAAACGGGACGATCAGGGGCTTTTTCGGGGGAAACGGTTAAAGAAAATACATCTTCTGGTGGTTCTTCCCAAGGATCTTCCAATATGCCCCCTTCATGCGAGATATGCAAAAGGTTGCGATCAGAGCTGTATGGTTTTGCCTTAGTAACCAGCGGCACGGGGATGCCATGCTTGCTGGCATAATCCAACATTGACTGACGAGAATCGAAAATCCAATTTTCGTCCTTCCATGCGGCTATTATTTTTATATCCGGCTGAAGCGCCATGTAGGTAAGTTCAAATCTTACTTGATCATTGCCCTTGCCTGTCGCTCCGTGGGAAACAGCATCGGCGCCTTCCGCCATTGCAATTTCTACTTGCTTTTTTGCAATTAAGGGGCGCGCCAGAGATGTTCCCAAAAGATAAAGGTTCTCATAGATGGCGTTAGCTCGCATTGCGGGGAAAATAAAATCCGTTACAAATTCTTCGCGCAAATCCTCAATGTAAAGCTTGCTAGCGCCTGTTTTTATGGCACGATCGTTTAATCCATCTAGTTCTTCCTGTTGCCCCAGATCGGCGGCAAAGGCAATGACTTCACACCCGTATGTCTCGACCAGCCATTTAACAATAACCGATGTATCCAAACCTCCTGAATACGCCAAAACAACCTTTTTAACTTTACTCACCTTTTTTGCCTCCTATCATCAGCATTTCTAAAATTGCTTTTTGTAGATGTAAACGATTTTCCGCTTGTTGGAAAACAATCGACTGCTTGCCATCAATCACATCAGCGCTGATTTCCTCGCCACGATGTGCGGGCAAACAGTGCATAACAACAGCACTCTTTTTTGCCACTTGAAGTAATCTAGCATCAACCCGATACCCCATAAAATCGCGAATGCGTTTTTCTTGCTCTTCTTCCTGCCCCATGGAAGCCCACACATCGGTATAAAGAACATCCGCATCCTTCGCCGCTTCAAAAGGATCTTGGGTTAGCAAAACACTACCTGGGGCTTCATTACAACACCTTGCTAAAATCTCCACATTAGGTTCATAGCCTTTGGGACAAGCAAGCGAAAGGTTTATTGGCATTTTTGCCGCCAGATTTATCCAAGAGTTGGCTATGTTATTCCCATCACCAATGTACGCAACTTTACAGCGCGAATAATCGCAAAAAATTTCAGAAAGTGTAAAAATATCGCTGAGAATTTGACAGGGATGAAGTAAATCGGTCAAACCGTTAATCACAGGAATTTCCGCATAGTTAGCAAAATCATCCACATATTGCTGTGCGAAAGTTCTAATTACTACAGCATCAAGATAACGAGAAAAAATTTTCGCGGTATCCTGAAGAGATTCTCCTCGCGCTATTTGCGTGTCTCTGCTGCTGATGAAGATGGCTGTTCCTCCTAGCTGTGTCATACCAACTTCAAAAGAAAGACGGGTTCTGGTGGATGATTTTTCAAAAATCATTCCTAATGTCTTTCCCTGGAGGGATAGGCACATTTTTGAGGATTGGGATAATTGCTTGAGCAGTTTTGCTCTGCCAATCATTTCCTCTATGGTTGATGGAGTTAAGGCATAGATGGATAAGAGATCCTTCATTTTATTTCCTCCAAGGATGAAGCCAGTATTTCAAGCCCCATATTCGCTTCTGCTTTATTGATTATCAAGGGAGGTGCAAACCGCAAAACATTAGCCCCTGCGGAACCAACAATAAGGCCTCGTTCGAGGCATTTTTCAATAACGGGGAGCGCTTCTATCGCCAACTCAACTCCGATTAGCAATCCTTTGCCGCGAATCTCCTTGATCAGCGGCATCCTGCTTTTTATTCGTTCCAGACCTTCGCGGAGATACGCCCCCAACAAGCGACAGTTGTCTAACAAGCATTCTTCCGCAATGGTCTCCAGAACTGCCTTCACCGCTACCATTGCCAAGGGATTCCCGCCAAAGGTAGAGGCATGGTCGCCATGAACAAAAACTCCCGCCACCTTCTCACTGGCAAGCATAGCACCCACGGGAAAACCCCCTCCTAATGCCTTGGCCAGTGTCATGATGTCGGGTTTAACGCTGTATTCTTCGTAGGCATAAAGTTTTCCCGTTCTGCCCACACCCACCTGCACCTCATCAAAAATCAGCAATATATTTTTACTATCGCACAACATTCGCAAGTCCTTGAGGTAAGCGTCATCAGGGACAATAACCCCACCCTCCGCTTGTATTGGTTCGGTTAGTACTGCGCAAGTTTTATCGGTAATTAGCGATTCTACCGATTGGATATCGTTAAAATCAGCATAGACAAAACCGGTGGGCAATGGTTCGAATCCCTTCTGAAATTTCTCTTGTCCAGTAGCCGTTATCGTCGCCAGCGTCCTCCCATGAAAAGATTTTCTCATGGAAATGATTTCGTTTTTGCCATTTAAAACCGTGTTGCCGTATTTGCGGGCGAGCTTTATCGCCGCTTCGTTTGCCTCGGCTCCCGAGTTGCAGAAGAAAACCTTTGCTGCAAAGGAAGATTCCACCAACATCTTCGCACAGATGGCTTGCGCCTCAATGTGGTAAAGATTGGAGGTATGCATGAGCTTGTCCGCCTGCTCTCGTATTGCTTCTATTATGTTTGGGTGTGAGTGCCCCAAAGCACAAACGGCAATCCCGCCTAAGAAATCCAGGTAGCGTCTCCTCTCTTTGTCAAAGAGGTACATTCCCGCCCCCTTCTCCCAAACAACGGGCAAACGACGGTATGTCTGCATTATGTACTTTTGTGACATCCCCAGCACATCTTGTGTGTTCATTTTTCCCCCCAATAAGATGGTAACGAAAAAATCATGGTCTATGTTGGCTCTTTCTCGGTCAAAGTCTCAAAAACGGATATTACCAAAGCAGAAATGATGGGACCGACAATTAAGCCGGAGAAACCTATAAGCATTATCCCCCCCAGGGAGGATAAAAAAATAAGCAGGGGATGAACACCTATATCCCTACCGATGAGCGCCGGCTTTAAAAAGTAATCTATCGGGGTGATGATAAAAGCACCTCCCATAAGTATCACAACTGTAGCTCTAACATCTCCGATTACCGCCATAGCCAAACCTACAGGTAGCCAGATTACTGCACAGCTTATCGAAGGGACCAGAGTTGCGATAGCGATTAAAAATCCCCAAATGATCGCGCCACCAAATCCCGCAAAATAAAAAAGTAATCCCCCTATGACACCTTGCAATGTTCCCATTATTACAGTTGCCTTCAAAACCGCCACCGCAACATTAGAAAAACGGTGGAGCAACATAGTCGCTAATTTGCGATCACTAGGCATAATGTTACGCACCTTTTCAATTATCAGTAGACCATCGCGGATAAAAAAATAAAGAGCGTAGAGCATGACGAACATCTTAAGCACAAAAAGTACAACATTTGTCCCAATATTGGAAAGGTTTTTCCAAAGATAATTAAGGATTTCTGCAAGCGAACTATAAAAGAGATCCATTATTGAAATCACAAATGCGTTCTTATCAAAATCCGTATGACCCAATAGAGATAAACGGGTTTTCATGCCACTCATATCCATACTAAACTGGGGGAACCAAGCACGAATTCCTCTATAGAATTCTTCTAGCGAATCAACTGCTGTGCCAAAAATAATTATCACAGGAATGAGAGCGGCAAGCAACCCCGCAAACATTGTAATTACGGAAGCAATATCAGCGTTTTTTGTTTTTTGGGTAAGCCAATCTTTTGCCGGAGTAAGCATTATTGCAAAAACCGCCGCCCAAAACAACGGCAACAAAAACGGTCTTAAGATTAAAAAGAATAAACCAAAAAGAACCACTCCGACCGTGTAGTAAAGTACAGTCTGAACCTTGAAAGTGCTCACTTTTATCCCTCTTGCATTGAACTTGGAAGAGTTTTCATCAACCGCAAAATGCATTCGACCTTCACCAGAAATGCAAAGTGCTGTCAATTGTTATGTATTAGGAAGTGATAGTTTCCTTTTGCCATACCCTGAACAACTGTGCTACCTTTCCACATCCGAAGAAAAGCAAGATAGCCCAACAAAAACCAAAAATGGATGAGGTGCTTGGTGGCGAAGTTTGACGATAAAGAGGCATTTGTAAAAGAGGTATTTGCTAAAATTGCTCTTAGATATGACTTCATGAATTCCATTATTTCTCTCGGTTTTGATAGATATTGGCGCGGTGCGGTGGTTAAAAGTCTTGGAGATATCAATGCATGCAGGGGGCTTGATGTGTGTTGTGGCACGGGAAAGCTAACCAAGATGCTTTCCCAAGCCGTTGGAGATGACGGCAAGGTTGTTGGGCTTGATTTTTCCGCTGAAATGCTCGCCATCGCTAAAGGGCAACAGCATGAAAAATCTGTTGTTTTTATCCATGGTAACGCTCTTTCCCTGCCCTTTCCCGATAACTGCTTTGACTTTGTTACTATAGCTTGGGGGTTACGCAATGTTCGGGATATTCCCAAGGCCATCGCGGAAATGACGAGGGTTCTTAAAAGGGGGGGAGATCTAGTGTCTCTGGATATGGCTGAACCCTTAAATCCTTTTCTGCGAATGATGTATTGGAAGATATTTGAAAAGATCGTTCCGCCGTTAGGAAAAATTATCGCCAAGGATCAAGATGCTTATGCCTATCTCTTCGAATCGGTTAAGGCCTTCCCCAAGCAAGATGCTTTAGTTAAAATGTTCTGCAGAGCCGGTTTGGAAGATGTTCATTATAAGAACCTTTCACTGGGCGCAGTAGCGATAGTCAAGGGCACAAAGTTCGTATAGGAGATTCCTTTTTCGGCAATACTCTTGTTTAATCTTGCATCATCTCATTACTGGTACGCTAAAACCCTTTTTGTCTTTACTTTTTTCTTCCTCTTCTGCTAGGTTGTCGGGACATGTAATTTTGTTGGGTAAACAATAGGAGGATGGAGAGATGATAATAACTTCAGAGAGTGTGCGCGTAGGACATCCAGATTTAGTGGCTGATAGCATTGCTGCAAATATCATTGCTGAAATTATTGACAGGGAAAAGAAAAAAGGAATGACAATAGACACAATGCCCCACTGTGGTCTTGAGGTCTTTTTAGGAAAAGGTATTTGTCTGGTGGGAGGAGAAGTCGCCACTAGAGTTTATGTTGATGTGGAAAAAATTGTCCGTGAGACGGTTTTGAACATTGGTTACAAGAGCTCTGCCGTTGGGCTTAACGGCGATTCCATGGGGATACTCAATGCCATTATTCCGCAATCGCCAGACATCAACATTGGCACCAGAGCCGATCTAGGCAAACACAAGGAAATCGGCGCCGGTGATCAGGGAATTATGTATGGTTTTGCCGCCGATGAAACCCCCGAGCTTTTACCGTTGACCTATGTTCTTGTTTCCAAGATGATGCGTGCTTTTGAAGATTGCGGTAACCCAGTATTTGCCCCCGACGGCAAGGGGCAGGTTTCGGTAGAGTATGTTGATGGTGTGCCTCAACGGGTACCCACTGTCTTGATGTCTAACGCTATTGACTATCGCCATGTGCCCAGCGAGATGCGTAGCATCGTTGAAGAACAAGCCAAGGTCATTGCCTTCGAAGCACTAGGAAACTATGTTGATAAAAACACTCGCTTTTTGTTCAACCCCACGGGCGAATGGAACGCGGTAAATTCCTGTTCTGCGGCTGATTCCGGGGTGACAGGGCGCAAGTTGGTGGTACAGTTGTATGGTGGTTATCCAGGAGCACAGATAGGCGGTGGTGCAGTAGTTAATAAATCTCCAGAAAAAGTTGATTGCTCGGCATGTTTTGGTGCCAGGCATCTTGCAAAAAATATCGTTGCGTCTGGGCTAGCAAAAAAATGTTGTGTCCAGTTGGCATACGCAATTGGGATAGCTAAACCAATTTCCCTTTTTGTTTTAACATTTGGCTCAGGGCTTTATCCCGATGATGAGATTGCCGCAAAAATACAGGGAATTTTTGATTTAACTCCGCGAAGTTTCATTGAACGCTTCAATCTCCTTGATGGTGACACCTATCGGAAACTTCCTAAAACATTATTTATGGATAAGTACGCTTGGGAAAAAACCGATATGATAGCGGAAATTAAGAGAGCTTTCGCTTAGGGGGAAAACATGCACGAGAAAAAACAAGATATAAAGTTGCCCTACAAAATTGCCGACATCACCCTAGCGGAATGGGGACTAAAAGAAATGCAACTGGCGGAAAATGAAATGCCAGGGCTCATGGCTATAAGAAGGAAATACGGACAGGATAAGCCATTGAAGGGATTGCGAGTGGCAGGTAGCCTGCACATGACAATTCAAACAGCCATGCTTATTGAAACTCTGCGCATCCTAGGCGCCGATCTGCGCTGGGCTTCTTGCAATGTTTTTTCGACGCAGGATCATGCGGCCGCGGCAATGGCCAAAACGGAAATTCCTGTTTTTGCGTGGAAGGGAGAAACGCTGGAAGAATACTGGTGGTGTACTGAGCAAGCCTTAATTTGGCCTGATGGTCATGGCCCTGATTTGCTGGTTGATGATGGCGGAGATGCGACATTCTTCATCCACGAAGGTATGAAAATAGAGCGAGATCCTGCCCGATTGAATGAAGACGCTTGTAACAAAGATGTGCATCTTGTGCGGAAACAAATCGCAGAATCCCTGCAAGCCTTTCCCCGCCGTTGGCAAGAAATCGCAAAAAAAGTTCGTGGTGTTTCTGAGGAGACAACAACGGGTGTACACCGTCTCTACCAAATGCATGCGGCTGGTGAACTGGCTTTCCCAGCGATTAATGTTAATGATTCCGTTACCAAGTCGAAATTTGACAATCTTTATGGATGTCGTGAATCCCTCGCTGATGGAATAAAGCGCGCCACCGATGTGATGATCGCGGGCAAAGTTGTTGTCGTCTGCGGCTACGGCGATGTGGGCAAGGGTAGTGCCCAATCAATGCGCGGCTTGGGAGCAAGAGTGATCATAACCGAAATAGATCCCATCTGTGCTCTGCAAGCAGCTATGGAAGGCTATGAGGTAAGGACGCTGGAAGAAGTTGTTTCCAATGGTGATATTTTTGTTACCGCCACCGGCTGCTGCGATGTGATCACTGGCAAGCATATTGAACAAATGAAAAATGAGGCGATCATTTGTAATATAGGGCACTTTGATACCGAAATCGAAATTAGCTACCTAGAGGGAAATAAAAACATAAAAAGAGAAACGATAAAACCACAGGTTGATAAATGGACACTCCCTAATGGAAAATCGGTAATTGTCTTGGCTGAGGGAAGGCTTGTTAACCTTGGTTGTGCCACCGGGCATCCGAGTTTTGTCATGAGCAATTCGTTTACCAACCAATGTTTGGCACAAATTGAGCTTGCCCAGAATAAGCTTCCCATTGGAGTTCATAAGTTGCCCAAGCATCTCGATGAGGAGGTCGCGCGGTTGCACCTTGATCGGCTTGCTGTCTCTTTAACCAAGCTATCCGAGAAACAAGCTGGTTATCTCGGTGTGCCTATCGCAGGTCCGTTTAAGCCTGAACACTACCGCTATTAGAATAGCGTAAGACAAGTGCCACGGAGGGGAAAGATTCCCCTCCTATTATCCGTTGCCGTTTTTTCCCTCTGCCACCATGCGAAAGCGCCTCCCGATCACAGCCAACCAAAGTCGCCGATTTTATAAAAACAGATGAAGTGCGAAGCGCTACCAAACAATACAAACAGGTGCCACACCGCATGCCCAAAGGGCATCTTTTTCCACATATAAAAAATTACGCCGATGGAATAGCTCGCACCACCGAGAAAAAGCCACAAAAGGACATCAAAATTGACAGCTTCATAAATTGGCTTAATCGCAAAAACAGCGACCCAACCCATAAGTAAATACAAACTAACACCCAGCGCCTTGTTTCTGCCCAGAAAGAAAACCTCGTAAACTATTCCTAACACCGCCATTGACCACGCTAGCACAAGCAATATGGTCCCCCAAAAGCTATCTAGGACAAGCATCGTCATTGGTGTATATGAACCTGCGATGAGCAAATACATGGAGACATGGTCTAGAATTCTCAATATTT
>JAIPED010000007.1 GCA_021737325.1 Deltaproteobacteria bacterium | reverse complement strand
CAGTAGTCGCTAGTCCAAAGATACCCGCGATGAGTGCTGGGGCTACCTGAGTTTCTGTTCCCACATATAACCAGACTCGCGCTACGGCCAAAGGGAGAAGCAACGGATAATCGGGATGACTCCAGAGCAATTCGGGGGTTATGTAGGAATACCAGTTAGCCCCACCACGAAAAATGAAGCGTGCATGTAAATTCCAGATTGTCCAAGCATCCCACTTGCCATGAGGAGATTCCCAGAAAAGAAAAAGGAAAGAAAGACTAGCACCAAGAAGCGCGAGCCAAAAACTGATCTGTACCAATAAAGAGAAAAGACTTTTTTTATCCCGTGCAAGCGAGGGGGGGCTCTGCGACGGGAAAATTTTACCGACAAGATGTTTTCGGCGCAGGTAAATAACGCCCCAGAGGCTAACCGCGACTAGCGTTTCCGCCAGGGGATAATAAACAAGGCGCTCGGGCCACAACAGGAGAGATGTGATTAAGAGTACGCCAGAAATTCCCAGCCCGATTGCCCAGCCCAGACAGAGTCGCAAAACAAAAAAATTGGGAGTGAGCGCCGAGGGAAACAGCAACACAAGTGTTCCGTATCCCAGTGCGAGAAGAACCATAATGGCTAAAAATAGGGTCATCTTTTCCGATATAATATTATTCCATTGCCAAAATCTTCAACAGCAATAAGCCCATAAAGCCTTGCCCTTTCCTCTATCAACAGAGCGGGGGAGCTTTCTAAGAAATGCGAGATCACAAAGGTTTGGTTCGGTGCATGAAATACCCGTGTTGGTGCCAACGAGTATTGAGCAAGGTAGTACCTAGCAATGTATTCCACATCCTGGAGGCGATACTCGGCCGTTTTGGCGGTATTGTAATCAACTTCGGCAAGATACCCAACATCGCCAACAGCGGTTAACCTTTGCGATATTAGTAACAACCGACGCTCTATGATGGAGACAGGATCACGACCTTGAACAACCCTCTGGGCGGAAAAGCTTTCGCTAAGAGATAATCCCACCGCATAAAAGCAAACCGCCACCACAATCGTGGCGGCGGTTTTGTTTAGTGCAAAGCGCATACAGCTATTTATTCTTTCGTTTTTCCATTTCTTGAGCGCGCAACTCCTTGCGCAAAATCTTTCCGACATTGGTTTTGGGTAGCTCCGTACGGAACTCCACTTCCACCGGCAACTTATAGGCCGCCAGATGTTGCTTACCAAATTCGATAATCTCTTCTTGTGAGGATGTCACCCCTTCCTTCAACACGATGAATAACTTGACGCTTTCACCACGCTTAGGATCAGGAATGCCGATGGAACAAGCTTCTTGTACTTTGGGATGCAGGTAATAAACCTCATCAATATCACGAGGATATACATTATATCCTCCAGAAATGATCATATCCTTCTTACGGTCGACTATGGAAAAATAGCCATCCTTATCCATGATGGCGATATCGCCTGTGTATATCCAGCCGTTCTTTAGGGTATTTGCCGTTTCTTCTGGGCGGCCCTTATAGCCTAGCATGATCTGGGGACCGCTGACTATTAGCTCCCCTCGCTCACCAACGGGCAATTCCGTAACACCGTCTTCCAAATCCACAATCTTTGCTAGGGTATTCGTCACCGGCAAGCCAACTGTTCCAGGCTTGCGTAGGCCACCAGCGAAGGGGTTAATATGGGTAACGGGTGTTGTTTCCGTCATGCCAAAGCCTTCCACAATCGCTGCCCCCGTCAGAGATTCAAATTCTTTGATAACTTCTACAGGGAGAGGAGCGCTACCGGAAAAGGCTCCTTTGATGCAACTCATGTCAGTGTTTTTTAGGTTGGGATGCGCTAAAATACCAATATACATGGTTGGGACAAGCGGAACGAATGTCGGGCGGAATTTTTTGATTGCTTCCAAAAGTGGTTCAGGCTGGGGGCGAGGAATCAAAACTTGAGCCCACCCCATGTAAACAGCAAAGTTCATCGTAGTGCTCATTCCGAAAACATGGAAATAAGGAAGTGCGCCTAACATGACATCCGTGCCCATCTCAAATTTGGGGAACCACGCACGGATTTGCTGTGTTTGACAGGAAAGGTTCGCATGGGTGAGCATGACACCCTTAGAAACACCCGTTGTTCCTCCCGTGTATTGATACATCGCAATATCTTCAAAGCCTACGGTCACCTTTGGGGGTTTTGCTTTTGTCGCGACACAGTCCTTCCATTTATAGAGATCATTAGCTTGGTTCACCCCGTTCTTGGGAGCAAGCCCCTTCTTCTTCGCCACTAGCGGGAAGAGGATGCTCTTGGGGAAGGGAAGATAGTCGCCCATGGAGGTATAAATTATCTGTTTGATTCCCGTTTTTTTGCGTAGATCAATCATCCGGTTGGCGAGCAGATCAATGGTTATCAACGCCTTGGAACCAGAATCGTTGAATTGATGTTCAAGCTCAACATCGGAATAGAGAGGATTGTTCATGACAACAATCGCGCCTATACGAAGGGTCGCGTAGAAAGCGATGACACAGGGGACACTGTTAGGGAGAAGAATTGCCACTGCATCACCTTTTTTAATCCCAAATTCGGTGAGCTTAGCGGCAAACGAATTGACCATGTCGTTCATTTCTTGGAAGTTCATTTTGTATCCCTGAAAGACAAGAGCATCATTCGTGGGAAACTTGGCAGTCGTCTCCTCCAGAAACTCGGAAACACAAACCTTGCGGAAATCCATCTTTTCGGGAACACCAGGTTCGTAGGATTTTAACCACGGTTTAGACAAATACACAGAATCAGCCATCACTCTTTCCTCCCTTTTTTTGTTGGAGATTCGGCTAACAAAAACGGCTGGTATTGTCAATCTAAGGCTATGCTTCCGCAACAGCGATTGTTCACACCTCCAGCGCCATTAAACAAGGTCAAGCAACAAGCCCTCCACTGTTGTTAGTGGGCGTGATCTCCCCTCATCATCGCGGTAGGTGGGATAATGCGGATTTTGGGAGCTTATCTCCCCAGAATTGCGTCAAAAATTTGCGATCGTTGCCCTCTGGGATTGCCCTCACTGGTCGCGGGCAACTAGGAGAAAGGTGCTGATGTCATTTTTAACAATTAGGCGCTATGCTGACGAACTGTTTATGCAAGATTGTGCAAGGTCCTCTAATAGTCGAACAGAAGGGCGATGCCGTCGGCAACCGCGAGGCCATCACGGGTGGGGGAGAGGTGCGTGCCATGAATAACAATAAGCCCCGCTTGCTCTAGCGCTTTTATCAAGGCTTTTCTTTCTTGGAGGATATCCACTAGGTGGCGCCGCCTTAGCGCCTCTACCTCTATGCCCTTTTTGGTGCGAATACCCAAAAAAATCGCCTCTCGCAGAAGGTCTTGCTTATCCATCACCTCCTGTTGTTCCACAGGTAATTGGCCTTCCTTTACCGACTGGCAATAGGTGATGACATGGGCGAAATTGTTCCAACGCCGTCCCTGGGAGAAAGAATGTGCCGCGGGTCCAACGCCAAGATAGGGAAGATGCTCCCAGTATTTTTGGTTATGCCGGGAGGCAAAGTTGGCTCCCTGGGCAAAGTTGGAAACCTCGTAATGAAGGTACCCCGATGCTTCTAGTAGGTCAGCGGTGAGAAAAAAGAAGTCTCTTTGTGCTTCCTCTGGCAGGAGGGTCAATCCGCCCTGCGCAAGGAGCTTGCCCATGGGTGTTTCCGCCTTTACCTCAAGTTGATAGCAGGAAAGATGTTGCAGTGGAAAATCAAGGATTTTCGTTAAAGATTGCCGCCATTGGGTTAATGTTTGTTGGGGTAGCCCATAGATCATGTCAGCGCCAATATTCTTAAAATTGGCATTCAATGCATTTTCTATGGTGTTAATAGCGTCCGCCGTGCTGTGTCGCCGTCCCAGCAAGGGTTCATTAACTAGTGATTGAACGCCAATGTTCAACCTGTTGACACCACAATGGCGCAGAGCTCGCAGCTCCTCACCTTTCCAGTCCGCAGGGTTTATCTCCACCGTTATCTCAGCGTCGGTGGCGATATGGAAAATGGCATGGATTTTTGTCAGCAACGCATCCATTTGTTGGATGGAGAGCAAGGATGGTGTTCCTCCACCGATGTAAATCGAGTCAAAACAAGTAAAGATATCAGCATGCAATTCCATTTCGCGCTGCAAACACTGAAGAAAAGAAGGGAGCAGTGCCGTATCGGTGATGGAGTAAAAATCGCAGTACGGGCATTTTGTCTGACAAAAGGGAATATGGATGTAAAGCCCTGCGGGTGGGGACGATGAAAGGTTATCAGTCCTCATCCGATTTTAACACAGCCAGAAAAGCGCTTTGCGGTATGCTCACGGAACCTATCATTTTCATGCGCTTTTTACCCTTGCGTTGCTTTTCTAGAAGCTTGCGCTTCCTGTTTATATCTCCCCCGTAGCATTTTGCCGTAACATCCTTACGAAAGGGAGCTATCGTTGTACGCGCAACAATTTCTCCGCCAATCGCTCCCTGTATGGCTATTTTGAACATCTGGCGAGGAATCTCTTCCTTGAGGCGCTCACAAGCTTGGATACCTCTCCCTCTAGCTCTGTCGCGGTGGACGATTTGCGAGAGTGCATCCACCTTTTCGCCATTAACCAGGATATCCAGCAAAACCAGATTACTCTCGCGATAGTCACTAACATCGTAATCGAAGGAGCCGTAACCTTGGGTAACGGATTTGAAACGATCATAAAAGTCATAGATGACTTCAGCAAGGGGCATATCAAATGTTAGCTCCGCCCTACCGGGGCTGGTGTAGTTGAGGATTGAATTCAAGCCTCGCTTTTCAATGCATAGCGTCATCACCACTCCGACATATCTATCGGGAAGCATCATGGAGGCGCGGATGTAGGGTTCATCAGATTTTGCAACAGTGCCCGGATTTGGGTAGTGGGAAGGGTTATCAACGAACACTTCTGTGCCATCCCTGAGCAAAAAACGGTAGCGAACACTGGGAACGGAAAGAATAATGGAAAGATCGTACTCCCGCTCTAACCGCTCCTGCACAATGTCCAGATGGAGCAGACCCAAAAAACCGCAACGAAACCCTTGGCCAAGGGCAACCGATGAATCTTTTTCGTAAACAAATGCGGCATCGTTAAGCTTATATTTTTCAACAGCAACTGCCAAGTCCTCGTAATCGTCAGCAGCAATGGGGTAAATGGAGGCAAAAACAACGGGTTTTACTTCCTTGAAGCCTGGCAGTGGAGCGCTACAAGGCTTGTCTTCACGGGTGATGGTATCGCCAATGCTCACATCGGCGACAGTTTTTACTCCCGCGATGATGTAGCCCACTTCTCCTGCGGAAAACATATCTCGCTTTTCTCTAGTTAATCCAAAAAAGCCAACTTCTTCAACACGATACTGGGAATTATTAAACATCAGCTTAATAATATCGCCCGCTTTTACCGTGCCGTCAAAGATGCGGCAATTGATTACCGTGCCGCGAAAAGCATCGTAGTGGGCATCAAAAATTAGCGCCGCGAGAGGGGAGTGGGCATTGCCCCTTGGTGGAGGAATCCGCGTAACAATAGCTTCCAAAATAGCGTCAATGCCGATTCCTGCTTTTGCGGAACACTGCAACGCGCCTGTAGAATCAAGGCCTAGCTCGTTATCAATTTGTTCCATTACCCGGGGGATGTCAGCGGAAGGTAGGTCTATTTTATTGATAACGGGAATTATCGTTAAATTATGTTCCATCGCCAAATAAAGGTTCGCAATGGTCTGAGCCTGAACTCCCTGGGCGGCATCAATGAGGAGCAAGACCCCTTCGCAGGAGGCTAATGAACGGGAAACCTCGTAGGAGAAATCAACATGCCCTGGGGTATCAATCAAGTTAAGGCTATAAGTGTTGCCATCTAGGGCTGTATAAGCAATTGTTATGGCTTGGCTTTTGATTGTTATGCCCCGCTCTCGTTCAATATCCATGCTGTCGAGCATTTGCTCCTTGTATAAACGGGCATCGCAGGCACCAGTGAGCATAATCAGGCGATCTGCAAGGGTTGATTTGCCGTGATCAATGTGTGCAATGATACTAAAATTACGAATATGATCTAACATTTATGGACAATCCTTAAGTTATCTTTAACACTATAGGTGAAAGGTGAGAGGTGTCAACAAGTGTATGGCGGCATCCACAGCGCAAAACCCGAAACAACAAATGCTGTTAAACAGAAGGGCTTCCACAGGAAGCCCTGAAAAATTGGTGAGCCCTGTCGGGGTCGAACCGACAACCTACTGATTAAGAGTCAGTTGCTCTACCAGCTGAGCTAAGGGCCCCTTCTTGTTACGCCTGGCGGCACCCACGAGCTTGCCCGCCAGCAAACCGCACGGCGCCTATATCAACATCAATGCCTTTGCAAGGCGATTTTGCTTCTCCCAGTAGCGATTATTATCAAAGAAAGACTCTTGCACAACTGTACCTCTTTGCTTCCGACCGTCATTCCCGCACCCGTTTTCACGAGTGCAGGCTTCAGCGGGCAACCGCAAAAAACAAAATGCAATAGAATGACGCATCCAGATGTGCTTGAAATGTTTTGATTATTTTTAACCAGAAGACAAGCTCCTTCTTTTGTTACTGCTTGGAGGAATAGGTTGTGCGGTGGTCTTATAAAGAAGAAGTCCCTCCCGTTATCCTTGCGAAGGGGCGTTGCGTGTTCATCACCCATCGGGCAAAACAAAGATGGTTCGGGGAAGTTCATGCGAGATGACATCATGAAATAAGACCCTTGCGCAACTCGTTCAGCAAACACCAACGGAAGAAAAGGCTCATCAATTTAAAAAAATAACTGAAATATTTCAAACACATCTGGATTCCCGCTTTCGCGGGAATGACGGTCGGAAGCAAAGAGGTACAGTTGTGCAAGAGTCTTTGAAATGCCAGTAAAAAAGGCTCAGGAGCTGACAATGGCTCGCGGTGGTTGGACTATTTTGGGCATGCAATTTCTGGGGCTTACTACGGTCCCTTCGCGCTTTACCTCTCTTTCTGAGGATGCCTAGCCAAACACCACGCGCATAAGCCCCTTGCGCAACGGTTTTGTGCTTGCTCTTTCCGTGCTCTTCGCAAAACACACAAGGTATCGCAACGATTATGTCTATCTTTTCCTGAGTTGCTGCTATGCTTTATAGTGCTACATCCCAATGGTTGTCGCGCAAGTGTCTTGCCAAGGGTTTCCAGCAGAGCAAAAAGGACCATGGCTAATGAAGAGTTGCGCTCATGCGGTGGGCTTTCTGATTGTTAGTCGCGATGTTGGCGTGCCAAAAGATAAGCCTCAATCAAATCGTCAATATCGCCATCGAGAATTTTTTGGGTGTTGCCCACTTCAAAATTGGTACGGTGATCCTTTACCATCTTGTAGGGATGCAAAATGTAAGAACGAATCTGACTTCCCCATCCAATGTCCTTTTTAGTCTTGTTGGCTTCATCATTTTTGTCTTGTTGCTCTTGAAGCTTCATTTCATACAGGCGAGATCGCAGTATTTTGAGCGCCATCGCCCGATTTTTATGTTGCGAGCGCTCATTTTGACACTGTGCCACAATTCCTGTCGGCAGGTGCGTTATCCGCACCGCAGAATCCGTTTTATTGACATGTTGCCCCCCCGCTCCTGTCGCACGGTAGGTGTCAATGCGTAGGTCGTTATCGTCAATCTCTACGGTGATATCCTCGTCAATTTCAGGGGAAACAAAAACGGAGGCAAACGAGGTATGTCGCCTGCCACTGGTGTCAAAAGGAGAGATACGCACGAGGCGATGGATGCCGGTTTCTGCTTTTGCATAACCGTAGGCATAATCGCCTGCGATGGTGATGGTAACATTTTTAATTCCAGCTTCGTCCCCAGGGAGCAAATCAACAACCGAGGTCAAAAATCCTCTCCCCTCGGCCCAGCGGAGATACATCCTCAAGAGCATTTCTACCCAATCTTGAGACTCTGTTCCTCCCGCTCCCGCATTAATAGCCATTATCGCATTGCCCGAATCATCTTCGCTTCCGAGCATGAGCTTGAGCTCTTCCTGCCGCACGCTAGTTACCAGCGCATTGAAGGCAAGGGAAATATCGGCAAGGACCTCCGCATCGTCTTCGGCGCTTGCCATTTCACAGAGGGAGAGAGTCTCGGAAAGCTTGTGCACATGCGCTTTCCAATTGTGAACGACCTCCTCCATGCGCGTTTTGCTACGCAAAACTTCCCGCGCCACATTGGCATCGTTCCAGAAAGAATCCGCCTGCGTAAGTGTGTTTAGACGAGTGATTTCTTTTTCTTTACCCGCGATGTCAAAGACAGCTCCCCACCCGCCACATTCTTTTTACCAACGAGTCTAATTCTTCAATTAAATTATCTGCCATCTTTTGCTCCCGCTATTCTTTTGCTCCGCAGGTATATCAGTTTAGCTATCCACGCAAGTGAGATTCCTAATAAACAGAAAAACACGAACCAATCTCCGTGCCGAGAATAAATGCTCGTCTTCGTCAAGGGAACAATGTTGCCAACAAGAAGGGCCGTTTCAAAAACTTCTGTTTTGGCAAGGATTTTCCCCGTGGGGGATACGATGGCACTAATGCCGGTGTTGGCGACGCGGAGCAAAAAGCGGCGCGATTCAATCGCCCGCATGGTGGCCATATTCATATGCTGAAAGGGAGCAGAGGTGTTCCCAAACCAGCCATCATTAGTTATGCTAACGAGTAAAGTTGCCCCGCCCAGAACATATTCTCGTGCAATTGCCGGAAAAATCGTTTCGTAACAAATGAGGATACCTGCCGCAATATTGCCCACCTGCACGGCGCGAAAATCCGTGCCGGGCTGAATATCACCGATACCCGCAACCAGCTTTTGCACAAAGGGGACCCAGCGAGGAACATACTCGCCGAAAGGAACCAGATGCACCTTGTCGTAGCGCTCGGTTATTTTGCCCGCAGGAGAGATGACAAAAGCGCTGTTACTAACGGACAGAGGAGTTTCGCTCTGAAGAGCGAGGCTACCTACTATTCCCCAACTTGCTGAACTCCGCATCACCTCGGTGATTATAGCTTTGTAGTCTTCTTGTCTATCAAGCAAAAACGGCATTGCGGCTTCAGGGAATACGATAATCCCCTTGCTGATGTTTGCCTTAGTTGCAAGGGAGCGATACCGCTGGATGGTATGCTCCTGTTGGCTAGGCTCCCACTTAATATCTTGAGGGATATTTCCCTGCAGGAGAGCCACAGGAATGCCGTTGTCCATGCGAAGATCAACCACATCGTGAAAGTAATTTAACTGGAACGATCCATAGGCTAGGGTTCCTGCTATTAAGAGGAGAGCCAGAAGAGTATAAATGCATTTAATCATTTTGCGCCCCACATAGGCAAGTGCGAGGAACAAGCTACTGTTAGCAAAGACCACCAAAAACGAAACCACATAAACTCCACCAATATCGGCGATTTGCACCAGCGGCAACATTGGCATTTGCGAATAGCCAAGGTTTTCCCAGGGAAATCCAGTGAATAAAAGACCCTTGGCGTACTCCAGCAACACCCAGGCAAACGCCAACACAAAGGGAAGCAAATGAGGGAAAACCAAAAAATGTGAGGCGATAACGGCAAAGGCGCTGAAGTAAAAAGCAAGGTAAGTAACCAGCACCAACATAACAATAATGCTAAAGAATAAGGGGACATTGCCGTAAACATGCACGGAGTGTACCACCCAGTACACTACCCCAAGGTTACCTAAAAATCCCGCCACAAAACCTAAACGAGCGGCATCCTGAGATGATTTTTCTGGCAACGCGAAGAGTAGCGGAACCAAAAAAATCCATGCGCTGATAAAAATGCTATAGGTCGGAAACGAAAGGGCAAACAGTACACCAGAGAATGCCGCCAAGGAATAGGGATGGCGCAACCCCTTCATAATTCGCGAGGAAGATAAAGCAAACAATTGCATAGAGGGAGTTTCCCTTGGTTACAGATTTTGTTTAAAGAGCGCGCATAGTTTCATGGCGCAACACAGTTTTATCCCGCTGGGCAATTACCGAGCGGATGAGTTTTAGCACCTTTTCTTTTTCGTGCGGCAACCTGGCGCGAATAGGCAGGTAGTTGGAGGCGTGGTTAGCTGTAAAAAAGCAGGAGGTAAAATGGGAGTGGGCGATCATGAGTTCCAGCTCGTGTAGCAGGCCGAAGGTATTGGGCAAAGAAAAACGACCCTGCAACAACTCTTCATGCAAAGGCGTTTCTGGGACGACCATGAGTGTTAGCGCTCCGACAAAGTCTGGGTCAATTGCCGAGAGTATTTTTGCAGTATCCAGGGCATGCGGAATGCTCCGTTCGTTACCGCCAATACCGAGCAGTACTGCCACAGAGAGCGTAAATCCGGCAACTTTAGCTCTTTTTCCTGCGCTAACGATTTTGTCAAAATCTCCCCCTTTTTGTATTGCCTGTAGAACCTCGTTGTTGCCCGATTCAATCCCCAGATAGATCATGGATAAACCGTGCCGGTGTAAATCTTGCAACTGTTCGGGAGTTTTTTTGAGGATGCTCTTGGCGTTTGCATAGGTAGCGATTCTTTCCACCTGCGGCATTTTTGTCTTTATCTCTAGGAGAATCTCTATAAGACGCTCCTGGGGAATGATGAGAGCATCGCCGTCACACAAAAAGACGCGCTGAGCGCGGCTATACCGACTTGCCTCATCAATATCGGTGACAATTTCCGCAAATGATTTAATGCGGAACGGCTTGTCCTTGTAGGTGGGGCAGAAGGTACAACGGTTATGTGAGCAACCTACGGTAACCTGCAACAGGAGGCTATACGCTTCTGATGGTGGTCTGATAATCAGCCCTTCATAGTTCACTGTGATTTCCTCTTCTTAGGCGTTATGGCTGTGCGGGAGCATACCAGTAAACGCCTTGTCAAGCGGTAAGGCAAATTTGCTCGTGGTGCCTGCGGGTGTTTTCTGTTGAAGGTTATATCCAATGGTGTTAAGCCACGCCGAACAAGGGAAAAGGTTGGGGGGAAGGATGAGCGAAATGGATTACAAAACAGTCAGAGAGGCTAAGGGTATTAGCCTGCGAAGCATTTTTGAGGAGACTCGCGTGAGCCTTTCAAATCTGGAGGCAATTGAGCGAGGGGATTTTGCCGTCCTCCCGGCACCTGTTATCGCCCGCTCCTTCATCAGGGAATATGCCCATGCGATCGGCTATGAACCTGAAGATTTGCTTTTAGCATATGAAAATTTTTTGCAGGCCCAAGAACGATTGAAATCAGATGCCGTGGCGAAAACCACAGATCCGCGACAGGCGGGGCAGCGCCTCTTGCAGCATGTAATTCCCGATATTTTACAGAAAAAGGCGATAATTTTTAAGGTCATACTAGCATCGCTGGCAATAGCGGTTGTTGCCGCGGCCTTTGCGCTATTTCCCCAGACGGGCAATAAAGAAAGCATGGAAGTCATTGCGCCCGTTGTTAATACCACCAACAGTGCGCAATACTCCATAACCATCGCCGCCAAGGAGAGAGCATGGATAAAGGTGGTTATTGATGGGGCGCTAACGGAAGAATTTTCTTTATCGGCAGGAGATTCTATCGAGAGAACCGCAAATAAGAGTATCGTGGTGCACTCAGGAAATGCGGGAGGCACCAGCATTATTTTTCAGGGACAGGATATCGGAGCTATCGGCAGGAGAGGGGAGATTGTGCGGGTTGTCTTGCCTCCGCCGGAAAACGCAAATGTCTCCGCAAGCATCGTTGTTGTGCGTCCTTCCAGGGCGGCGAGGAGTACCAATCAAGGGGATAAATCCTCAGCGACGCCTACCGTTCCCGCGCTTGTAAACAACGAGCATCTCGAAACGACAAAAAACGCTGAATCCAGCCAGCTTCTTGAGTCAGGTCAACGACAAGTAGCCGTTCCCGCTGTAAAAAACACTACTGCCTCGCCAGAACCAACTGTGAGTGGGAACAAATCTGCAAATGAAATGCGCATGGCGCCGGGCGATGATGTCCCCACGGCTGTGAGGGAAGTGTCCAAAACTGTTCAGGAAAAAGACGACAAGGAACAGCGGAGTATTGGCACTCAGGATTCTGCTTCAGCAAAAAATGTTACTTCCGAGCAAGGGAGAACAATACAGTGATAACGAGGAGGTTTTTATGTTTGGTTTAGGTATGCAGGAATTGGTCATAATTTTAATTATCGTGCTGATTATCTTTGGCGCGGGAAAACTTCCCTCTGTTTTTAGCGCCTTGGGCAAAGGTATCCGTAATTTCAAGCAAGCCGCCACCGGTAGCGGAGAGGAAGAAAAGGAGCAAATAGCCGAAAAAAAGATAGAAACTCCCGTTTCTTCTTCCCAGAAATAACCCTGTTCCCATTTTTTTCGCCGTGCATGGTGGTTGTGGGTGTTTCCCTCAGGGCTGTTTGTTGTTGCTCCAATGAGCCTCTTGCGGTGGGGGAAACACTTCATTGCTTGCTATGGGCAGACCTTTTTTGCTTTCAGTTTCCGAGACTAAAGGCAGAGGTATTGAATCCCGTGCATTCTTGATGCAACATCCATGGTTAAAGATTGTGGGAGCGGCGATGACTGCAATGCTCCACATGGCTAATAATATCGTCCCCGACAGGAAATTTATCCGTGCGGAATCTCCATGATCACTCAACAGTTGCAACAACCGCGTTTACGAACGATGCGCTTCCTATAGAGAGCGGAAAACGCAACATCCCGATGCAGCAGTTACTGTTAGATGCCTATGATAAAATGAACGACCACTACGGCGATCTAGGCTGGTGGCCAGCCGTTCATGGCTGGGAGGTTGCGGTGGGGGCGATACTCACACAAAACACGACATGGCGGAATACGAGCAAGGCCATTGAGGCTCTCCGGCAATTAGACCTTTTAAGGACTCCCGCGGCACTCCTTTTTGCGGAGAGCGCTAAAATCGAGAACGCCATAAAACCCTGTGGCTATTTCCGACAAAAAACTAAGAAGTTAAAAATCCTCGCCGCAGTGATCTATCATAGCTATGGTGATGATATAGAGTTGTTGAAGAATCGGGAGGCAAATTCCCTCAGAGCAGATCTTCTTCGCCTGTGGGGCATTGGCAACGAAACGGCGGACAGTATCTTGTTGTATGCCCTGGGAAA
Organism: Deltaproteobacteria bacterium; assembly: GCA_021737325.1. Lineage (GTDB taxonomy): Bacteria > Desulfobacterota > Syntrophia > Syntrophales > JAIPED01 > JAIPED01. The sequence goes on along the minus strand of JAIPED010000007.1, from coordinate 34,513 downwards.
GCCAGTGATTGTTGTGGATGCCTACACCATCAGGATTCTTGCCCGTCACGGTTTTTGTGATGCAAAAGCGGGCTATAACGAGGTGCAATCCTTGCTTGAACAATCCTTTGCTGGCGATGTGGCTCGGTTGCAACAACTTCATGCCCTGTTTGTCTGTCTGGGAAAGGATTTTTGCAGGAAAAGTTTTCCTCGCTGTGCCGAATGTCCTCTGAGAGGCATAAGCAACGATTAATTCCAGCTATCATCCCAGAGGACGACAGGCGGATGTTTCACATGAAACCTTGGTTTAGGTGTGGGTAAAGAAGGTCTATCGCTACAACACGCAGCTTGCGACAGTAAGGATAAGAGGAGAATTGTAAAGTGAAGAATAGGAGCTTATTAAAGAAAATTGCAATAGTGGCAGTTTTTATCACCGTACTGCTATACGGTTTCTTCCTGCGCCGCCGTTTTGACAACAAGGATGCCGTTAAATCTTTTGTGAAGGCGGGGAATAAAGCCATTGGCGCCTTTTGGCATCAGCGCATCTTGGTCGCGGTTATCATGAGAGGGGCGGTTGCGCCGCTTCAGCCATCCGCAATTATTAGCGCCTCCAACGATGGCGATTTTTTAGCAACGGTTATTGGCTGGATGGGATTCCGCCCTCTACGAGGTTCTTCTTCCTTTAGGGGGAAGGAAGCGATGGAAGAAATCATCGCGGATTTGCAAGTTAGTACAGCGGCCGTTCATGGGGTTGATGGTCCTACAGGACCCTCAGGGGTGATCAAGTCGGGGATAATTCGGATTGCGCAAAAAACAGGCGCGGCAATTTTCCCGATGTATGTCTCCGCGGAACGATGCTGGATGGTAAAATCATGGGATAGGCACATTATACCCAAGCCGTTTTCGCGGGTGGTGCTACGATGGGGGGAACCCTTTTTTGTGCCTGCCGTGCTTTCCCCAGAGGAATTTGCAGAGAAAAAAAGCGAATTGGAAGCGATAATGCGAAGGGGGCAGGACGAACTAGATGCCGCCTGTAAGAACAAATTTCGTTTGCATAGAGCTGGATAATTCTATCCAATGTTTCTCGCAAGGGCAGCAAAGAACGCAAAGCGCTATTTAAAACTCTTGAACCACTGCACCGTTGATACTCCTTGCACAGGTGTATAACCTTGCCTTGCGGTGTTATCCCCGCACCCGTTTTCACGAGTGCAGACTTCAGCGGGCAACCGCACAAAACAAAATGCAATAGAATTGCGCATCACGATGTGTCTGAAGTATATTGATTATTCCACGCAAGATACGAGTTCTTTTTTCGTTACTGTTTAATAAGTTGTGCAGGGGTTTTCATTTTCATTCTTCTTTGCGATCTCGGCGAACTGCACGAGAAGTTTTTTGTCTCTAGTTCTTGTTTCCTTAGATCTTCATTGAAGTGGATCCGAATCCCTAATGGTTGGCATCGCAAGCGCTAAGCCCTTTTTTTATTTGTTTGCTCTTTATTGGGAAATACTTTATGCGTCGGAACCTCCACCGAGTTGGCGATGATCGTCTTGATGCGAGGCGTTGTTGCGGGTGGCTTCTTTTTAATTCAGACAGAGAAACGGGGTGAGATTTTACATTGGAAGTAAAGGTATTCGATAATGATATTGAAAAGGCGCTGAGAATACTCAAAAATAAGCTCTCCAAGAGCGGCTTATTTAAAGAGTTGAAGCTTCGCAGGGCCTACGAAAAACCTTCGGTGAAAAGGAAACGGAAAGCAGTTGAAGCAAGGCGCCGTGCCGCTAAGCTCCTGCGTAGAAAACACTCTTAAAGCAAAGAGCGGCGGCAGGGGATAAACAATATCCCTTGTCGCCAATTTTTTGGGTAAACTTTGGGTAAACTATTGATGCGCAACGAAATAAATCCCATAGAAGCTATTTCTTCGGAAGAATCATGGCGGATTTTCCGCATCATGGCGGAATTTGTTGATTCAATTGAAGTTATGTCAGAAGTTCCCCAAGCGGTATCCATCTTTGGTTCGGCGCGCACCACTCCTGAAAACGCTTGCTATCAAAAAGCCGAAGCCATCGCTCGCGGGTTGGCGAAGAAAGGCTTTTCAGTGATAACTGGCGGCGGACCAGGAATAATGGCGGCGGCTAACAAAGGAGCAGCCGAAGCGGGAGGAAAATCCGTCGGACTCAACATACAGCTTCCTTTTGAGCAAAAACCCAACGATTTTGCTAATATCCACCTTGATTTTAAGTACTTTTTTATCCGCAAGGTGATGTTTGTAAAATACTCTGTTGCCTATGTAATTATGCCTGGCGGGTTTGGCACGATGGATGAGCTTTTTGAGGCTCTAACCTTAATCCAAACGCGAAGAATTAAGGGATTTCCAGTTGTTCTCGTCGGTTACGATTATTGGCATGGCTTATGGGAATGGATAAAAGGAAGAATGCTGGTAGAGGGAAACATCTCCCCTGAAGACTTGCACTATGTCGAAATAATCGACGATCCTGATGCCGTGGTGCGCCATATTCAACGCTATGTGATTGTTTAACAGTATGTTGCCGGCACTCCAAAAAGAGCTAGTAAAAATCTCCGCGGGAGAATTCTCTCCCTATTACATTGTCCACGGCGACGACGATTATCTCATCTCAGCGGCGCTTAACCAACTCATGGATGCTTTTTTGCCGCACTCAGACCGTGATTTTGGTTTTGCTATCTACGATTGCGATCTGGCTGCGGAACAGGAAATTGTAGAAGCATTACAGAGTGTGCCCTTGCTACCTGTGCACAAGGTAGTCGTTCTCAAAAACTTCCCCTTTTTTCGTAGTAAGACAAGGAGTGGTAATCCTGCCAAAAAATTCTGGGAATATTGGGAGACGGATAAGGAAAAGGCCGCACAGGAATTTTGCAGTTTGCTCGCAGGTGCTGGCTATTCAGCGGAAGTTATGATGTCTGAGGGGTGGAGGAAAATAGAAGCACGGGAATGGAGCAAAATTCTTGGCGAGGATGTTGGCAACAGCCAGGAAATACTAGTAAAAATAGCGGAAATTGTTACTGCCGCGGGGTTTCAGCTTCCTAAAAGCGGAGGGGTAACTTCAGGGCGAATCCATGGTTGGGAAACGCCCTCGCCCCCGCATCGCAGCGTTATTTTTGTTACTAATGATTGGGACAAAAACAACAAACTGTTTCTCAAGATAAGCGCTAATGCGGCAGTGTTTGCGTTTGAAAAACCCAAAACCGCCACGCAGCAGAAGACCAGCATGCAAGAAGTAGTGCGCGAGTTGTTGGCGGAAGCACAGAAAAAGATCCCATCCAACACCCTGGAAGCCATCGCGGAGAAAGTCGGTTTTGAATCTTCCGAGGTGATTTCAGCCGTTAACAAGCTTATTACCTTTGTCGGGGATAGAGAAACAATTACGACATCCGATGTGGAAAGTGTCATTGGGAGGACCAAAAAAGAGGCCATCTTTGAGCTTTCCTCCGCGCTCAGTAAAAGAAATGTTACTAGAGCGCTGTCACAACTGGGAGAATTGCTGGAGCGCGGCGAACATCAGCAAACTATACTCGCCGTCATCACCAGAGAGGTTCGGATGCTGCTACACGCGAAGCTGTTTGCTGCTTCCGGCAAAATATCTCCCCTCGGCAAGGGTTGTTCTTATCAGGATTTTGTACAAAAACACTTTGCCTCAATTAAAGCCTTGTCACAAGAGACCGCTGAAGATTTGTTAGGTGGGCATCCTTATGTTTCGTACTTGGCATTTCAAAATTCACATTTTTTTCCCATGGAAGTACTAGTCAAATCTCTACATGAGCTGAGCGCGATGGACATTACTTTTAAATCTTCACCAAGGAATCCCCGTCTCCAACTAGAACATTTTATCGTGGGTTTCTGTAGCTCTTGATTATCGGTTTTTTGTGGCACAAGCGACCACAGGGAAAATGCAAATGCTGAGAAGCAACCGTTAGTGGTGTTCTCATGGCCTTAATTTGCAGGAGGTCTCTTTCGCGCTTTGATATCCTTTCTGTAGATTCAGTGGCCCAATTGAAAAGACTCTTGCACAACTGTACCTCTTTGCTTCCGACCGTCATTCCCGCACCCGTTTTCAAGAGTGCAGGCTCCAGCGGGAATCAGGATATGATTGAAATATTTTGATTATTTTAACCAGAAGACAAGCTCCTTCTTTCGTTACTGCTTGGAGGAATAGGTTGTGCAAAACAACCGTGTTCTTTTTTTATTTTGCGTAAGCTGCTTCCCACACCTTATCTTCTCTGAGCATGGCATTTAGTATCGTCCCTTTAAAAGATTCTTCACTGCGTTCGGAATGACAGAAAAGGTGTGTAATGACAGAAGAGTGGGCGGAATGGCAGAAGAGGGAAAATGACAGAAAAAGGGACGGGATGACAAAGGTAGTAAAGGAAAAGGAATAACAAAAGAAAACTGAAAATAGAAAATCACCACTTTGTCATTTCGACCGAAGGGAGAAATCGCTTGGATGTAGATGTGGCAAGGACGCTAGTTGTTGATGCTCAAGAGATTCGCGTTCGGAATGACAGAAAAGGTGTGTAATGACAGGAAAGGGGTGGAATGGCAGAAGAGGGAAAATGACAGAAAAAGGGACGGGATGACAAAGGTAGTAAAGGAAAAGGCATAACAAAAGAAAACTGAAAATAGAAAATCACCACTTTGTCATTTCGACCGAAGGGAGAAATCGCTTGGATGTAGATGTGGCAAGGACGCTCGTCGTTGATGTTTAAGGGATTTGCGTTCGGAATGACAGAAAAGGGGTGGAGTGACAGAAAAGGAACGGGAATGAGGGGCGGCAAAGAAGGCGGTGCAGTTGTGCAAAAGTCTTTGCAATAGAACGATGCATCCAGAAGGCTTTAGAATGATTAGATTTTTCACAGCATCAGTCATGCGCCACAAAATAGCCGTAAACATGATGTTGGTTATGCAAGGGGCTTGTTATGCAAAATTTTTCAAAATGCTCTCTTTCAGCGGAGAGAAAGAGCTTGTAAAGGACACTCTTTTCTGCATGAATTCTCTTCATGATAACCGCGGCACATGGCGCGATGGCACCACTGGTACGGGGAAGATGAACCTGGTCAATGGGACAGAATAGCGCGACTACAATAAAGATCAGAGTACAAAAAAAGGAGGTTCTATGAGTAATGAACAGCCCCAGCATCGTCAGCAGGATGGCGCGTGCTCTGCGAATATGGATATTTCCATAATCATCGTGAACTGGAATACAGCGGAGTTGTTGCGCAATTGCCTAGATTCCATAACCAAAACCGTGCATAGCATTCGCTATGAGATCATCGTGGTGGATAACGCCTCTACGGATGATAGCGTGGCGATGTTGCGGGAATCACATCCAGATATCCGTGTGATAGAAAATAAAGAAAACCGTGGTTTTGGCACGGCTAACAACCAGGCGATGCGTGTCATGTCGGGTAAATACGCGCTACTGCTGAATTCTGATACAGTGTTGCAGGAGAATGCCGTTAAAGAGCTTTTAACCTTTATGGAAACTCAGCGCGATGCTGCCATTGCCTGCGGTCAATTGCTCAATGAGGATGGTAGCAAACAAAACTCCATCGCAAGTTTCCCCAGCATTTTCACGCTGCTGATAAACATGGCGCTGGTGGAATTTTTATTTCCGCGCCGCTATCCGAGCAAGAGGTGGCACTACGATACTCCCCTAGCAATCGATTATGGTATTGGCGCTTGCCTGATGGTTCGTAAACAGGCCATTGACGAAGTGGGTATGTTTGACGAGCGCTATTTTTTCTACTTTGAGGAGACTGACTGGGCCCTGCAAATGAAGCGAGCAGGATGGAAGAACTATCATGTACCCACAGCTCTTATCTATCATCTGCGGGGGCAAAGCATCGGGCAAAACATTGGTTCGCGTATTGTGTTCTATCGCTCTTGCTACCAGTTTTTCCGTAAATGGAAGAGCCGCCCTCACTATCTTTTCATCCGTAGTGTGATTTTTCTCCGACTTTGTATCAATTGGTTCTTTACCTCGGCAACGATGATGGTTTTGCTTGGGGGGCAAAAAACATTGCGGGCCAGATGGTCAACATATTCGCGGCTGATTCTTTGGCATTTGCAAAAAGAGGTGCCTTCCCTCCCGCAATCCACCAAATAATAAGCGTTGTTCTTGGGGTGCTAGCCACGATGCTCTTCGTTGCCATGTGCGGGGAGGTATTATGGGACAGAACTCTAATTATTTTAAGTGTTTTTAGGTGTATTCTTCCGTTGTTTTTTGTTTTACGGTTGCTCGCGGAGCTTGCGCTCGTAACAACGGGTGCGAGAATACCGACAAGAAGCCCGTCGGTACGGTTGTGAAAAGCTTATCCACGGAAGACGCTTCGCCAGCTTGGGCATCCATGCCATGAAAGCCTGCACCGCTTTTTGTGCCTTTAAGAATGCTTAACTTCCCCTTCACAGTTTTTAGAAGGGCATGACGCTCACTCCTGCTGACAACCTAACGCTCTTGCCATATGCTATCGCCTGTGTTACCCGTATCACCCGAAGGAACTCAATTTAACATGTCTAATCGGCAACTACCCCAACATATCGCGATCATCATGGACGGCAATGGTCGCTGGGCACAAGAGAGAAGACAGCAAAGGGTTTTTGGCCATAAAAAAGGGGCGGAAACCGTTCGCCAGGTGGTGGAGGTTGTCCGCCAGCTTGGCATAGGGCATCTTACGCTCTACGCTTTTTCCACAGAAAATTGGCTTAGACCTAAAAATGAAATTAAGTCCTTGATGGAGCTTCTTCTAAGCTTTTTAGGCTCAGAGGCAAAAAAGTTGGAAAAAAACGATATTCGTCTCAATGTAATCGGAGACACCTCCCGCCTGCCGCCAAAAGCACGCCAAGCGCTTCATGACACCATGGAACTCACGAGTAAATGCAAAGGTTTAACGCTTACTATCGCTTTGAGTTATGGAGGTAGGCAGGAAATGCTCAGGGCAATTAAAAACATCGTCATCGCCGATAGAAAAAGTCCGATAGACTTGGAAGAGATTGACGAAGATTTTTTTGCCAAGAACCTCTACACCGCGGGAATCCCCGATCCTGATTTGTTAATCCGCACGGGTAGAGAAAAGCGGCTGAGCAACTTTCTCCTATGGCAATGCGCCTATGCCGAATTTTATTTTACCGATACGCTTTGGCCTGATTTTGGTGAGGCGGATATTCTGGCAGCAATTGCTGAATACAGTAGCAGAAAACGCCGCTTCGGCGGTATTGATACCGAATAGAAAGGTTCATTCTTCATGCACACGACAAAACCAACGGATGCTTCACCAGCGCTAACTTCGCATCGCCAAAGATGGCTCACTGCCGCAGTTTTGGGGCCAGCGGTAATACTCCTGATCGCGTATGCTTCTGCTACCGTTTTTCTTTATTTCATCACCGCTGTTGCTCTGCTGGGTATGTATGAATACGGAGAGATCACCCTCGGAAAAAACGCCATAGGCGAAAAGTTGGTCTTGTTCCTCGCCTGCCCCGTGGTTATCTGGGCGTTTTCTGAGGAGCATTTTGCCGTCATCCTTTCGTTCTTGGTTGGCGCTACCATCGTCTCTTTTTCTTTAAGCCTCTTTCGAGAACAGGTAAAGGAAGCGGTATTTAATCGACCCATGGCAACCGTGTTTGGCATTGTTTATATTCCGCTTCTTCTTGTACATATCGTCGGCCTACGAGATTTCGGCATTGGGTGGGTATTTTTCGTTATCATCTTTCCCGTGGCGGGAGATGTCGCCGCATTTTATGTGGGGAAAACATGGGGAAAAAGAAAGCTCCTGCCCAGCGTTAGCCCCAACAAAACTGTCGCGGGGTTTTTAGCGATTCCGCTGGGCGCACTTATCGGCGGGGGAATCTTCGCCCACTTTTTTTTGTCGGAGGTTGCCTTTTACCACATCGCCATTATTACCATCGGCGGATCGATGCTAGGACAGATTGGCGATTTATGTGAGTCGATGCTAAAGCGCGCCGCAGGGGTAAAGGATTCAGGCAGGATCCTCCCTGGGCATGGAGGCATTCTCGATCGTATTGATTGCTTATTGTTCGTTTTTCCGCTGGTCTATTACTATAAGGTGTTCATTGTCGGATGAAGAAAATCGCCATTCTGGGAGCTACTGGGACAATCGGGGCAAACACCCTTGATGTCGTGCGCTTTTCCGAGGGGCAGCTCGGAGTTTGCGCGTTAGCAGGAGGACGGAATATCGCACTGCTTGCCCAACAGATGGAAGAATTTTGCCCCAAGCTCGTTGCGGTGTTAGACACAGCGCAGGCCGATGCGTTAAAAAAAGTAGTCGGCAGACGGTTTGGCGGAGAGATACTCCATGGCGATGCGGGCTATGCGGAGGTTGCCGGATTTCATGAGGCAGATCTGGTGGTCTCTGCGATGGTGGGTGCGGCAGGCTTAAAACCAACTATTGCCGCCATTAATGCGGGCAAGGACATCGCCATTGCGAACAAAGAAACTTTGGTAATGGCGGGGCGGATCGTGATGACTCTGGCAGAAAAACAGGGCACAAGGGTTCTGCCCATTGACAGCGAGCATAGCGCAATTTTTCAATGTCTTAACGGCGAGGATATCCGCAATGTTAGCAGAATCATCATCACCGCTTCAGGCGGCCCCTTCTTTCGTCAGGAAATAACCAAAGAAATAACCCCCGCCAGCGCCATGCAGCATCCCCGTTGGCGCATGGGGAAAAAAATTAGCATTGATTCGGCAACGATGATGAACAAGGGTTTGGAGCTGATTGAAGCACGATGGCTGTTTGGTGTTTCCCCCGATAGGCTAGTGGCTATCATTCACCCCCAGAGCATCGTGCATTCGTTGGTGGAGTTTAACGATGGTTCGCTATTGGCACAACTTGCGGCACCCGATATGCGTCTAGCCATTGCCTATGCCCTGCATTTTCCTGAACGCAAACCTCTCAATTTTTCCCGTTTGGACCTCGTTTCCGTTGGCGCGTTGGAATTTTTCCCGCCCGATGAGGAAAAATTTCCCTGCCTTGCCATTGCACGAAGCGTCTTGCACACTGACGGCATTCTTCCTGCGGTAATGAATGCCGCCAACGAAATTGCCGTTGAGGCCTTTTTGGCGGAACGCATTGACTTTTTGCAGATTTCCTCGTTAATCGCCGCCACATTGAGTTCTTTTAAAGACAAAGAAAACCCCTCGTTAGAGGAGATTATTCAGGCGGATGCGTTAGCCCGTGCTGAAGCGGAACGGATTTTGACAGAGCGAGTGTTGGTGGCAAGTTACCCACGAGTAACCTAAGGAATTTAGAGCTCATTTACGGAAGGAAAAGACAATGACAACAGCAGTTTCGTTTTTGATTCTTATCGGGGTGTTGATATTCATCCACGAGTTGGGACATTTTATCGTTGCGAAGGCTTTTAACATCAAGGTTACCAAGTTTTCCTTGGGTTTTGGACCGAAGCTTCTAAGTAAAAAAATTGGGGAAACAGAGTATATCCTCGCACTGCTACCACTGGGGGGTTATGTAAAGTTAGAGGGTGAAAACCCCGCAGATATTATCAGCGAGGAAGATAAAAAGCGCTCGTTTAGCCACCAGTCGGTAGGGAAAAAAGCACTTGTTGTGGCAGCAGGGCCGTTTTTCAATTTTGCCTTGGCGGTATTAATTTTTGCTGGGGTTTACCTCGCAGGAATTCCCGTTCCTACAGCGGAAATAGGTAAGATAGCTCAGGATTCTCCCGCGCAAGTTGCTGGCGTGCGTGTGGGAGATAGTATTGTGGGCATTGATGACAAAAAAATCACCGCCTGGGATGATGTTGTTGCGGCAATTACCCAGGCTGATGGTTCACCAATGCGCATTGTTCTTTCGCGTGGCGACAAAACCGAGATAACAACAATAACTCCCAAAAAAGAAGCGACGCGCAATGTTTTTGGGGAAGAAACTTTTATTTTCCGCATGGGAATAACGCCGACGGATAAAGTAATAGTTAAAAGATATAACCCCTTCATTGCTGTGTGGAAAGGCGCTGACAAGGTTGTCGCTGTTACCCAACTTACTCTGTTAGGAATTGCCAAAATTTTCCAAGGGGTGGTTTCTCCCGCGGAATCGCTCGGAGGTCCACTGGCAATTGCCCAAATGGCGGGGACACAGGCGAAAGCCGGAGTTTTACCCTTTTTGCTCCTAATGGCATTCTTGAGTATCAATCTGGGCATTATTAACCTCTTTCCCCTACCAGTGCTTGATGGTGGTCACCTCCTCTTTTATGCCATTGAGGCAATTAGCGGACGGCCGTTACATCCTAGGGTGATGGAAATGGCCCATAAAATAGGATTCATCCTCCTTGTTGCCTTGATGGTTTATGTTGTCTTCATCGATCTAAACCGTGCCAATGTTAACATCGCCGACAACTTATCCCGCATATTTGGTAAATAATGAAGATACTCGCATTTGATTGCTCGGGAAAATCGCTTGGGGTCGCCATAGTTGATGGCACAAAAGGGAAAATACTGGCAGAATTTTCGGCCACCGCGGTGGAAAATCTCTCCACAAAGCTCATGCCTACAATCGCAAAGTCGTGCGCCGCTTGCTCTCTGGATATTGCCCAGATAGATGCCTGCGCTCTGACGATAGGTCCCGGCTCCTTCACGGCGGTAAGAATTGCTTGTGCCACCGCCAAGGGCTTTGCTCTCGCTCTGGATATTCCCCTAATTGGTGTCTCTTCCTTGGAGGCACTGACGCTCAACGCTTGGGCTATCTGCAAGGAGCTACCTCCCGATAGTGTAGTGATTACTCCGTTGATTGCGGCAGGCGGTAAATCCATCTATGGTGCCACCTATAGTCTCTCAGCCGTTGCTGATTCAGCCGTGCCGTTAGTTCGCATGATAAAACCGCCCGAGCTTCTCTCCCTCGATGATTTGCAGCTCATTCCGCAAAGAGCAATTTTTGTTGGTGATGGAGCTTTGCTACACCGCCAGTTAATTGCCGATACCTATGGAGAAACAGCAATTTTTCTTGATGATAATGCGGTGCAGGCAGGTTTGTTGGGACTTTATGCGGCAAAGCTTCTGGAAAAGGGCATAACGCTTAATCCACTCTCTTTTGTTCCCCTCTATCTGCGTCCTTCATACGCCGAGAAACCTTAATAGGCTATGTGCAAAGATGCTGAGGGCGTGAGGTCGGGAGAGGACAGCGCAGGGACGCCACACGAATCACTTCAACAATAAAAAAGATAGGTTGGCAACACAATGTTGCTTTTTCCTCTGAGGCTTCAACGCAGGGAAACGACAGTTTTCGACAAGCAATCAGCGAGCAATGCTGACGACCAGCATCAGAAAAGAAAGGAACCGCAAATGAAGTTTAGGTTTTTTATGGCAATGATAGCGCTTGTATTCTCGGTCCACCATGCCTCCGCCCAAGAAATTGTCGTCAATCGGGCAATTTCTAAAGGCGAGGTCCTGACGGCTCAACAGTGAGGTCCTGACGGCTCAACAGTGTTGGTGCAATGCCATAGTTGAAATTAGCACCACATACGAGAACAGCGGACACGCTGCGGCAAGGGCGTTATCCGAAAAGTTTATTGATACCACCTACGGCTACCAACTGGGTGCGGTGCTCTTCAAGCCAACGCTCAGCGTTAATCCTCAAACTTTCCGTACAACACGAGAGGGAGCCTTATCCTATTTTGTTGGCGGAGATCCTTCCTTTCCTCACGATACGGGGTTCGCTCTAAAGGGTTGGATAAAGTGTACAACAGAGAATGCAGGCATCTTCATTGCGGGTAATAGCGCCACCAGCATGGGTAAAGTCCATTTCACCGATAAAGATGGAAAAGTAACCACGGTGGACAAAACCTGGCAGTTTGTCAAAGATGATGCAGGTGCGCTTCGCATAGTTGTACATCATTCTTCATTGGAGTATCAGGGGCAGTAAGGCTTGGCTTCGCCCTCTGGAAGCCAAGGAGTGCCGTCCAGCGATTACGGCCTTATTCTGTTAAGAGGGTTCTTTTCACGGCAACCACGGGAGGCGCTAGCCGTCTTTGTCTCAATGGAAGTTACAGTAGCGTCCATCACTGCTCCGTGAATTGACCGGTTTGTCTTTTCAGTGCAGGTTCGCGTAGCCGCATAAACATGATTTCAATCAGGACATAATACTTTGGCCAAGTCATGGCGTTAGAATAGGGATAGCAAGCCGAAATACAAGGATCCTGCTGTTGACAAATAATTTGGTGAGTATGAATACCCCCAATTTAAAAACGAAGTTGAAGAGGCTTTGGTTAACTATTTCGGGCGGGCGGCTGTAAAGCGAGGAAACAAGGAATTCGACATCCATGAAACGAGTTACCATGTTGCAGCCGATGTGGTAGCCTTCTTCGAGCATCGACGGTACAATGCCGATGGCACTTACATTGAAGGCGTGGAGCTTCGGACGGATAAGGAAGGTAACCGTGTTATTAACTGGCCCGAACAACATTACGAGAATGGCGTGGATAAGAACAAACAAACTGGTACTCGATTCAAGTCAGTTGTTCGAGTTTTGAAGACACTTTCGAGTGAAATGACTGAGCAGGGCATTAAAGCGGCAGATATACCTGGTTTTCTCATAGAGTGCCTTGTTTGGAACATTCCAAATATCAACTTTCAGAACAACTCATATTGGGAGGACATCCGATCCACTCTGGCATTTCTGTTTAACAATACCCTTAAGAATGAAGACTGCAATGGATGGGGTGAAGTGAGTGACTTGATCTATCTTTTCCACACAGAGCAAAAGTGGACATGGCAGCAAACACGTGCTTTCATGTCCGCTTCATGGGATTACATCGGATTTGAGGATGAAACATGAAGAATTTGAACATGAAACCATTTTTCTACCTACTTGCCAGTTTCTCTGCGATTATCCTCTTCTTAGTTGCGATAATTCAAGGGTTTGACCCTCGAAATTTCCTTGACCTACTTCGGCTCATCCCGATTGTCGCCACAGCGGACTGTTTCGCCTACTTCGTTTTCACCGTCTGGCTTTGGCGCTGGAAGCGTTTTCAAGGTTGGCTTATACCTTTCCCCGATTTGAACGGTACATGGCAAGGCCATATTCAAACGAACTGGAAGGATGCTGAAGGAAACATACCCGCTCCTATCCCTACGATCTTAGCTATAAAACAGAGCTTTGGTCGAATGAGTTGCGTCATGAGAACAGGGGAAATGGAAAGCCACAGCTACCTTGAGGGATTTTGCATTGACAAGGACGCCCAGGTTCGACGGCTTTGCTACTCCTACACGAGTAGACCAAAAGCTTTTTTTCGAGAAAGAAGTACACCACAGGATGGTACGATGTTATTTAACATAATCGGGGAAGCAGTTCACAAACTCGAAGGTGAATACTGGACGCAACGCAAGACAACCGGAACGGTAACGCTTACTTTCCGAACAAACCAGCAACTTGACGAAATACCAGGAGATCTTCCACCTCACCCAATGACTGTTGGTGAAAGTTATACGGATAATGAAAGATCATGATGCAACACACAACAGCGAACAAGACGCTGCACTGGACGGTGATTCCGCTACGCTCCATCCCCGCCAGTGAACTTGGTCGTTATATCCTCAAAAACGATGTTTAGAACTGGCAACAAATACAGAGAAGGGGAAATTATGATTGAAAAAATGGGATCAATAGAAATATTATCTAAGGGTGCTGAAGGCAATTCTATTGCTAAAGAAATTTCTAACGATAAAATTTTAGCTAAAACTGATAAGTATGATTTAGTGCTAAGTAATGCAAAATCAATTGGAATTGTAGAAACCTTATGTGTAACTGTAGGTGGCGCAGTAGCAAGTCATTTCATAATTCGACTTATTGAAAAGATTTTAGACCTACGAAATCAAAAAGACTATAAAGTAAAAATCGAAATATATCATGTGGACTTAAACATTACCCACATGTTGCCAGAAGAGAAAGCTGAATGCATAGAATTCTATGATCAAATCACCTCAAAAGAAAAATAATCCACAAAATGAATATATTAGAAATTGAGAAAAAGTCATTTTATAGATATTCAAAAAAAGTTGGCATTGAACCACAAACCCTTTTAAACCGCCTTAAGGTAACGATACAGAGCAGATTTTATTCTTTAGATAAAAATTCAAAAGGCGCTTATCAATCCCAAAAATTACTTGAGCAATATGGGTTAGATTTAGACAATTTCACTTTACAAAACTTCCTTGAAGCCGGACAAAAATCCATCAAGGTATTCTGTGACGAAAGTATTAATAATATAGAAAAATATTTTAAAAAAAATGGGAAATTTTACAAAAATGAAATCGACTTGATTAGAAAGAATGCTTTAAAAAGTGCCATTGATTGTGATGCTTCTGAAAACTGGTTAAGTTTATTTTTAAAGACTATACCTGTTATTCAATCTTTTGATTTTGATTTAGAGGCATATGTAAAGCAGAGCGAATCAGAGTATTCCATTATTTTTAATCGGACAATAAACGATTTGTCTGAACGATATTTGCTACCAACCGTAATAAATACTTTATTTAAAACAATGAGCTCTGGTGAAGTAGCTTCGCAAGATTTTTTGGAAAAAGTTTTCTTAAAATCGGCAAAAGGAATTGCGGAACTTGCAAAATTATATGAAGACGGAATTAAAACTGAAAAAATGCTGGAATTAGATATGGACAAAGAGCTTTCTGAAATTTCAGAAATAGTTTCTATAAGTATAGCCGCAATGAATTCATGCGTTGTACAATTCATTTTATTACATGAGTATTCTCATGTTATTTTAAACCACATACAAAGCGACAATTATCATTCAAATGAGGTACAGGCAGATATTTTAGCATTTAACATTCTTCTTGATAGCGTTGTTGATTTTGTTAAATGTGATAAGTTGTCAGCGATTTTTCAAGTTATTTCGCCACTAATATTTATTAATTTTTTGGTGGTCATCGACGCAGTGAAAGGCTTTAGTATCTCAAAATCTCATCCACACCCGTTCGCAAGACTTGTGTACTTGTCAATTATGTCTCGAGAATATATGCAACAATCCTTTCATGATTATTGTTATACTTTGTTTGAAGTAACAGCATCATATACATATCTTTTTAGTAAAACGATGCAACTCTTTTACAATCCAACTCACTTGATGAAAGAAATAAAATCAATTGATCTCAAATTTTTAAACAATATTGATTTTAAGTTAATTCACAATGGTAAGATATTTCAGTTAAGAAACTTAATATGCAAGATATAACAAAAGCATGAGGGACTGGGAAAATGCTGCTCCCTTCGGTCGCCCCGCTTTCCCAGCCCCTCATGCTTAGCGTTAGCTACATGAACCCGAAATTTAACGGAGTCGAAATTTGAAGAAGCAAAAACCACAAGCCATAAGCCTATTTTCGGGAGCTGGCGGTATGGACATCGGTGTACGGGATGCGGGCTTCAATGTTCTTGCGGAGATTGAGTTCGACCAGCACTGCTGTGCAACTCTTGAGGCCAACGCCGAAGCCAAAGGATATGGATCCAAAGTCATTCATGCAGACATACGAAATCTTAACCCGAAGCAACTAATGACCGATTTATCCGTAAAGAAAGGCGAGCTTGACTTACTTTTCGGTGGCCCACCTTGCCAATCCTTCTCTTTGGCCGGAAAGCAGCGTGGCTTGGAAGATGAGCGAGGACTACTCCTTTTTGAAATAATTAGGTTTGCGAAAGAGATGCAGCCTAAAGTTATTTTTCTGGAGCAAGTCAAAGGGTTGCTTTCCTCAAAGGGCAATAATAATGGGCGCGGCGAAGCATTTGAAAGGTTCATAAAAGAGCTGGAAGCCGTAGACTACACGCCGAAATGGCGGGTAATTATGGCAGCCGATTATGGTGTTCCTCAATTAAGGGAACGGCTTTTTGTAATAGCAACCAGAGGGCGCAACGGCTTTTATTTTCCAGAACGAACACATGCGCCGATAGAGAAGTGCAATGGGTTATTTTCGTACAAGCCATATATCGGAATAGGTGAAGTTCTAACTGGACTATCAGAGCCAGACCCAAAAATCAAAGGTAAAACTGTTTACGATAGAGCGGATAGCCATGTTGATGTAACTCCACCACGAGATCGTGAGCGAATTGCTCAAGTCCCTGAAGGCTCTTATTTGGCAGCCCAAACCCACCTTGGGGAAGAACTCCGTTGCGGTTTATCACCAAAGGATACAACCAAATATTTGCGCCTTCACCGAAAACGCCCCTCAAACACATTGCGGTGCGGGGAAATCTTTTATCACCCTACTGAAATTCGATATTTGACTCCTAGAGAGTACATGCGAATACATGGGTATCCTGACAGTTACATATTGAAGGGGCCAATTCGATCAAGAACAGGTTCGGTTCCAAACTTAGATCAGCACAGGCAAATTGCCAATTCTGTCCCGCCTCCCTTGGCTAAAGCAATGGCACTCCAAATCAAAGGATTTCTATATGAGCAAAATATTTGAACTGTACGGTTATCGTCTTGACTGCTGGAATGCAGAAGCCTCTGCCAATAGAGAAAAAACATGGTGTCCTTTTATGGATGCCGAGTGTGACGGTGGCGGAAACCGTTACCTTTCTGCATTAGACATCAGTAAGAACCAAAAGCTAGAGAAGTTTTTTCCAGGAAAGAAAATAGTCCAGTCCGGTGTTTGCTCTTTGCGTTTGCGAGATTCTGGACAGCCATGGATTGTTTGTCCACGTCGTTTGTTGTCCTTGAAAGGGCAGAAATCCAACTATCAAACTCATGTTCGTGAGCAATTGGTCAAATTTTCAAATCTTGAACAAGGAAAACTCTATCGGGCATGGTCTGAAGTTAAAATGAAAGTGGAAACCACCAATGACGATGATGAGGCAAAATCATTTGATTACACTTTTGATTATGTCATAGCTGGTTCGAGCCGGAAAAAACTATCTGAAGTGGCCGCTCTCGTTGGAAAGGGACTTGGCGCAACCCAAAAAATGGCTGAAGACAATCAATATACATTAGCCTCCCGAAACTGCGAGCTTTGGATTGACGACTTTCCTGCTGATCCAATTGTTATTGTTGAAATCATGACATCAAGCACATCCGGGGGTGATAAAAAGAAGCGAACCCAGATTGCAATGGCTTGTGAGGATGCCGTTGTTTCTCCAGAAAATCATAATGGTCCAGGAATTAACTATCGCCAAGTATGGGCGAGAATGGTTAGTCAGTTAATTGTAAAATCCCAAGTCGGACTTGCTTGGAACGGAAAAACCATCTGGCTTCTTCAAGACCTTCTTGCTCAATATATTTCATCTACTACAGCACTGGATTTGTCAAAGTACATTGCGCGATATCCTAATGAGGTGAATATTCTTGCATTCGGGTATGGCGAAGTCGATGCGAAGCCTCCTGCTCCGATCATAGAATTGCGCGACTTTACTTTTTATGCAGGACCTATAACTGAAAACGCGGACAATTCTGTTTCTAAAGGCTTCGTTGAGATTGTAAAAATTGGTGCTCCACCTGAGAAAGAACACCTATGGAGATCTTTGTTTAAAAAGAAGTCATGTGGAAATGTCACTTGGAAATGAATAAATAAGTAACTAACAAGACGCTACACTCGGACCGCAATTCCGCTACGCTCCAAAATTGCTGGTGAGCGCGGCGTTGTGCTGCCACTGCCGGAAATGAGGCTTATATCCCCAGCGCTTTTCTGGGGTTGATGGCCTTGTTGTGGCGTCGTAGTTCAAAGGAAATATAACAGTTAACCTTACCGACACAGTTTGGTGTGCCGCCAATTATTACCCCTTTTTTCACGACATCGTTGAGATTTATGCTGACTCCTCCGAGATTGCTGTACACCGTAGCATAGCCATCGGCATGTTTCATTATCACCGTATAACCATAGCCTTTCAGTTCTCCAACATAGATAACCGTTCCGCTATTGCTCGCCACGACAGGCGCTTTCCTCGTTACCGCTATTCTGATGCCGTTGTAAAACATACCGTTACTTTGCTTGCCAAAGTTGGCAATTACACGGCCACGCAGGGGAGTGATAAATGCTCCCTTCCTCTTGGGCACATTACTAACTTTCGCGACAGGCGTAGCGGTTGGTGGTGTGGGGTTTTTGGCGGGGACTATCTTATGATTCCCCTGTTCCGCCTCTTCTTTCGCTGCCTCTTTTGCCCTCGTAACAGCAACCTGCCGCGGTGGCGGCGATTTTATAATTGTGGGTCGCTCAACCGTAACGCTCTGTCCTCGGGGTTTTGTCTCCGCGACTGCTACGGGCTTTTTCCTCTTGGGAACCTCAATCACCCGCGTTGCGGTTGGCAGAAAAATAACATCGCCCGCGGCAAGCTTAAAGGGCGGCTTCAATTGATTTGCCTTAATAATTATCTCCCGCGGGATCATATAGGCATCCACAATCATTACCAAATCTTCCTGCTCTTTTACTATGTGGTAAACCCCCCTGCTATTTGCCAATAGTAGAGGAGGATTAATGATCGTCATGATAAGCAAAATCAATCCGCAAATAACCCGAGATAGTGGGAACGATTGCTGTTTGAGCCGCGCAGGGTAATGCTCCTGATAAGGGATTTTCCTTCCCGCAAATGCTTGTTGTTGGCGTTGCTTCGTCATGCTGTACTTTCGTCTCACTAAAATTAGCGGGTTGCTCGCTAAGCGCGGCAGGCTAATCAATTCTCTCAAGGGGACGCCGCCGTTGCCCGATGCAGAAAAATTCATCAACCTTTGTATGGCATCGTAACCCCAAGGCTTCACGAGTAACGATAAGATAGTAGCGGCGCAAGAGCGCATACTCATACGCCTGATTTCTAGCTTCTATGAGGGCGTTTATTTCCACCTGCGCTTGCGCCAGTTTGTCAACAGATAACTGGGAAATATGAGCAATCTTACAATCAATTTCTGCGTCTAAGACCAGTAGGGCGTCTATGGCTAGCTCAAGACGCTCCCCCGCCTTGCCGAGTGTTACTGCTCGTTCTTGGAGGAACTCCTCTTGGAGTATTTCAGTACGGTCTAATTGAGCCATGTTAGTCTTGCACAATTTCCTCAAAGCCAGAGATGCCTACCATCTTTTCTTTGCTCTTTTCAACAGTAGCGGCGGGGATCAGTGCTTACTTTTTTCTTGCAACATATCCGCCTTGGGAGCAACCAGCGCCCAGCGCGAATGGTTTTTAGGAAGAAAAACGCGGCGGATAAAAATGAAAACTCTTTTTATTAAAATCAGTGCCAGCGGATTGGGTCTTGGCTACATTCCTTTTGCCTCGGGAACATGGGGGAGCCTCTTGGGCATTCCTCTTTTTTTAGCGCTGTCACAATTGCCGCAGCCGTTGGTGTTGCCTGCGATTGTTGCGTTGACCGGGCTCGCAATTTATGTGGCTCATCAGGCAGAAGTTGTTTTTGGCAAACGCGATTCAGGAACCATCGTTATTGATGAAATCGTCGGTATGCTTTGGGCTTTGCTACTAGTTCCTTTAAGCATTACCAATGTTATTTTGGCGTTTTTGCTTTTTCGTTTTTTTGATATCGCTAAAATCTTCCCCGCCAATTTTTGCGAGAACAACCTGCGTGGAGGATGGGCGGTAGTCTTGGATGATGTTGTTGCCGGGCTATATGGCGGCTTGGCTGTTCTGCTTATTAACCACATCATGAGCAGATTCTAGGCATACCATTCAGACAAATGACGATAATTGACCACGGAGGAGATATTATGAGGGCTTCCATACTAATCATTGGCAATGAAATTATCTCTGGGCGCACTCAGGATACCAATTCGGGGATGATCGCACGGGAGATCACTGCCCGTGGTTGGAGCATCGGATCAACTTTAGCCGTTGGCGACAATTACGGAGAGATAGGCAATGCCCTCAGCTTCCTTCTATCAAAAAATGAGGTGATTATTGTTGGCGGAGGGCTCGGTCCTACCGCTGATGATATCACTACCGAGGCAATCGCTCGTTCGCTTAACAAAACGACCTTCAGTGATGAAAAAAGTCTGCAATGGATAAAATCATTGTTTCTTGCTCGTAACCTCCCCTGGACCGAAAACAACGCGAAACAGGCCGTTTTTCCCACAGGGGCGATACCGCTGGAGAACCCCGTTGGCTCTGCTTGGGGTTATATGCTCGCAGAAAATGGTACGCAAATTTTTGTAATTCCTGGACCTCCCTCAGAAGCGGAGGCCATGTTGCAGTCCGCGGTTTTACCATGGTTAGAAAAAAAATTCGGGATGAGCAAAATGTTTCGGGAAGTTCTCCATGTTGGCGTTTTTGGGATTTCCGAGGCGCGATTGGATGAGATGATCACGGAGGCGGATATTGCTGAAGAGGGGATAAGTGTTGGCTTTTATCCCCATTTTCCTGAAATAGTGTTGCTTATCAGCGCGTTTTCCCCTTCCGTTGTCGTTGCCCAGAAAAAAATTGCCGCTATTAGGCAAAGGCTTCACGCACTGTTAGGTCGCAACGCATTCTCCTTTTCGGGAGCGAGGATGGAAGAAGAGCTGGCGGTGGAGCTTTGTCAAAAAGGCTTAACGCTGGCAACTGCCGAGTCCTGTTCAGGGGGGCTTCTGGGCGATAGGTTAACGGATGTGCATGGAAGCTCGCAGTATTTTTTAAGCGGTGTTGTTTGTTACAGTAACGAGGAAAAAATCCGTCTGCTGGGGATTCCGCCAAGTTTAATCGCAGAAAAAGGAGCGGTTAGCGAAGAAGTCGCTCGCTTAATGGCAGAAAATGTCATGCGACTGTCAGGTAGCACCCTCGGAGTGGCCACGACGGGAATTGCTGGACCTGCTGGAGGTACGCCAGCCAAGCCCGTGGGAACGGTTTTTATTGCCGTTTGTGATAAGGAAGTAACGGTATGTCGCCGCTTTTCCTTCCGCTGGGATAGGCGCAGAAACAAAATCATCACCGCACAGTATGCGCTGGCCATGCTAAGAGAAATGATTGCCGTGCGCTGAGCAACCGTTGATAAATGCTATCACTGGGAAGTCAAAAGAAACATTACACCAAAACTCACCGCGCATTTTGGGCAATCCCGTCCACAGCAACCTTCGCGGAGATGGTAACCCAGAACCTTACTCCTTGCCTCAGGGCATCCTTGGGGGAGGAGGTGAAAATGGTTAATCCGCATAACCTGTACCTAACCATAAAATTTTTGGGCGATATGGAGGAAGCGGCGTTGCGCGGCATGGAGGATGAACTGCGCCATGTTCTTATTTCGTTTTCCTCTTTTAGCCTACCTTGGGATCGTCTAGGCGCCTTTCCCTCCGCCAAGAATGCCCGCGTCATCTGGCTAGGGACACCAAAGGCTACTTATTCAATTTTGACTTTACATCAAACAGTTGAAATAATAGCCGCGAAACATGGTGCATCCAACGAATCAAAATTATATCACCCACACATAACGATAGCGCGGATTAGCACACCAATGACCTTCGCGGAGGAGCAAAATTTACCAGTGGTTTATAATTCACCATGCAATGCGTTGCCACTTTTTACTAGCCAACTGAAAAAAACTGGCGCTATCCACTCCGTCTTTGCGCAAATTCCATTCAGACAGGAACCAAGATGAAGAAGATCGTTTGTATCATCCCTTCGCGGTTTCATTCCTCGCGGTTTCCAGGTAAACCCTTGGCAGATTTACACGGCAAACCAATGATCCAGCATGTTTATGAAGGTGTTTTGCGCTCTCCGCTGGTTACCGATGTTTTTGTCTCTTCCGATGATGAGCGCATCATCAATGCGGTTGTATCCTTCGGCGGTAAGGCGATCAAAAGCTCCACCAGCAACCGCAGTGGCACGGACAGGGTGGCGGAAGGTTCCAATTTTTTAAAGTTGAAGGATACCGATATCGTGGTCAATATCCAAGGAGATCAACCCCTCTTTGAAGCGCAACAAATTGATGAAGTGGTGCAGCCATTGCTGGATGATGAAACCTTACCCATGGCAACCCTCATCTACGAAATTACCAACGATGCCGAGATTACCCATCCCAACGCGGTGAAGACGGTTTATGACACACAGGGTAACGCGCTGTATTTTTCCCGCGCCACAATCCCCTATGTTCGTGATGCGGGACTGCGGGCGCGCTATTACAAACACCACGGCATCTATGCCTACCGCAAGTGGTTCTTAGACATATTTGCAAAGTTGCCTACCGGAACACTGGAACAACTGGAAGCCCTGGAGCAGTTACGCGCCCTGGAAAATGGCTATCGGGTGCGCGTCGTCGTTAGTCAGTTTGACTCGTTGGAAGTCGATACTCCCGCCGAGTTGGAAGCGGTACGCCAACAATTCAGCAAATCACAAGGAATGTAGCTGTGTTAGATCTTGATTACTTGCAGAAGTACAATTTGAGTTCTTACTCTTGGGGGCAGCATTGCATTGGCGCTACTTTTTTGATGCCCAATTATAACCTCTTCCGTAAAGTCCGTATCATTGTTGAGGGCAAAGAAAACCTGCCGCTCAATAACAACGCCATTTATGCCATGAACCATACCGACAGGTTTAACTATTGGCCCTTCCAGTATTACCTTTGGCGTAACGGGTATGTGGAAACGACTGTGTGGGTAAAGGGTAAATACTACCGTAACTTTTTCTTGGCCAAGATGCTGTCCCTTGCCAATTGCATACCTGTGCCTTCCCTGGGCTATTATATTGAAGAGTTTTATCGCATGAGAAATAAAAGCCGTATTACCCGCGATGACTATCGCACCGTTAGGGATGTTATTGATGGCAAAAACTTTAAAGATTCAGGATTGGTTAGGGAGATGCTGGGAAGCGGGGGGGTTAGCTTTATCAGAGCCTACTACGAGAGGGCGCTTGCGGAGGTGGCGCGCCTTACCTCTTCGGCCCTCTTTGCCAAACACCTCAGCTTGATCATTTTTCCTGAAGGCACAAGAAGCTTAGAATTTCAAAAAGGGCTCACTGGGATCGGGCAAGTTGCTTTGCACTCGCGCAAACCGCTTATTCCTGTTGCTTGCAATAATTCAGAGGAAATTTATCCCAATTCCAGCCCTATAGCGAGGAGTGGAACAATCATTTATCGTGTTGGCAAGCCGCTCACCGTCAGGGATGAGCTAAAGCCATATCGCATTGATAAATCCTTTGACCTACTCTCTTCGCTCTCTCGTTCAATGTACGAGGATAGATTTAGAGCCGTAACCAACATCGTGATGGAGAGGATTGGAGAAATGTTGGATGACAAATATCGCCGCGCCCCTGAATAAGTAATCTTAGCCCTGATACTATCCGCAATTTCTGCAAGTCAATAAATACGGGCTAGAGCAATCGTGGTGGAGCTCAAGGAGGGGGTTTTAGCTTGACAATGATTAACCCCTTTGTTAGCGGAGCACCCCTGTTCAGGCGGATAGCTCAGTGGGAGAGCGCCACGCTTACACCGTGGATGTCGCAGGTTCAAGCCCTGTTCCGCCTACCAAATAGAGTCTTGAAATAGTTAGCGGGGTCGTAGTTCAGTTGGTTAGAACGCCAGCCTGTCACGCTGGAGGTCGTGGGTTCGAGCCCCATCGACCTCGCCATTATGCAAAAAAGGGGAAGCATCGTTGCTTCCCCTTTTCTAGTTTCTACTCCCCCGACATTGTCGCTTGCTATCTTTAATAGGTGACAGGCGCTTGCGGGTGAGTGTAACTGCTGGCTTTTTCCAGTGAGAGCTAGTTACCTAGCGAACAGTTGTAAGTAAAAGTACTCTCCGATTTCCACCAGTTGCTTCGGTTGCAGATCAACAATATTTCTCAGCTCTTCGGGCGAAATCCTGCTCTCCAAGCGAGGTCCAAAAAAAGTTTCCTTTTTCTGCATTTCCACGATGGCTAGTGTTCCCGTCGGCTTTAAAAGGCGCTTAACTTCCTTAAGAAATCCCGCCATTTTATCTCCCGTAAATCCATGAATGACCATCGCAAGATAAACCATGTCTATGAAAGATGCGGCTAAGGGTGTTTCTTTCGTTATATCTCCTACCAGTGCTTCAATGTTAGTGGCTGGCGTTTCCTTCCTAAGAATATCAATTTGGCTGGTGTTGGTGTCCAAGGCATACACCTTTCCCCCCTGCGTCGTCCTTTTCGCAAATTCTTTTGTCATGTAGCCGTCTCCACAGCCCGCATCAAGAATGGTTTGGTTGGGAGCTATGGGAAGGTTGGCAAGGATTAGTTCTCTGTTCAAAAAGCCTTCGGAGGATTTACCGGAGTGGCTATGCCTGATCTCTTTTGCAGCATTTTCGGCGGATGATAACAGCATGACGCGATACCTTTCTTACATATTATACTTGATAGTTACAGAGATCCATCTTTGGGTAAAACAGCAATGTTCTTTACCCCCCAGCAATCTCACCAACGGCAAATCGCTACGGAGTGGAGAGGGAGGAGAGATTACAATTTTCTGAGCACAATTTGTTCGCGGCGTTTCGTGCGGGAGAGTCGATGCGCCACTCCCCTTTTTTTCGTGCTTATTCGGCCTTCCGTTTCATCTTCATTCACTGGCACCGCCTCGGCGTCATCCGGGCCCGTTGAGAGCCATAACCTTTTTTCAAAATCTAATGCGGCAATGGCGCTGTAACCACGGCTGATGGCAAACGACGCAATAGCACGGTCGGAAGACACAACAACAAAATTATCGTTACGATCTGCAACAATCCTTTTGATAACTTCATCGGCCTTTTCTCCCAGTGGCGAATAGATAACAGCGGTCTCTCCAAAGTAGTCGCGCTCTTCGCAAGGGGAACCTCCTTCCCAGCCATCGAAAACAACCGTAACCCGATGGCCTTTTTTGCGGCTATACTCGTTGAGCATTAGTAACAAAGCTTTTCTTCCCTCCTCCAAGCTTTGTCTTTCAGCCTGACGAAGGGCAATACTTTGTCTAATTAAATTATAACCATCAACAATAATATGCATAGTAGTTGCTCAGCTTATTTAACGAGATACGCCCATTTCTCGCGCCAGTAGTATTAACTCTTCATTGGGGAACAAATCTTCCATATTAGCTATTGGTATTTCTAAAACCGCTGCTAACGCATAAGCCATTCCCTCATAGAAAGAGAGCAACTCGCGTAAGGCCTCTTCTATTTCCCCAAAGCGCGTGGCCTCTTGCATACTTTCCATGATAAAATCATCCTCACCCAAACGCAATGAAGATGATTTTAGATAGGAAACATAGTCCGGCGGCGCTATCATGGAATTTGTATAAAGCCAGCCTAGCTGTCGGTACACCAAATAACAATATTTCATCCGCTCCAATACTTCATTTTCCTGTAACATTGCCTGCATGTCCTTTCTGCGATTTGGCAAAGCTATCAACAACTGCCTTGAAGACCGACGATAGTGCACTTCGTTCCTGCGCGCTTGCTCATGGATACATTTACAATCAAGTGGCAAGATGGAAAAATAAAATGGGTATTATAGTGCGGTGCCCCTCATTGCATTATTGGCAAAATGGCGCGACCCCGCCGAGGGGAAAAACTTAATTGGGAAAAGGGTGAAAATTATTGGAGGCGGCAACCGGATTCGGACCGGTGAATAACGGTTTTGCAGACCGCTGCCTTACCACTTGGCTATGCCGCCTAAAAAATGGAGCGGGCGAACGGATTCGAACCGTCGACGTCTACCTTGGCAAGGTAGCACTCTACCGCTGAGCTACGCCCGCTCATGGTCTTTGAGACCGCTAATGTGAAGAGTTGTTTTTTGTCAAGGGCAAAAAGCCAAAAATCGCAAGGGATATCGGCTTAAATGCCAATATTTTCCTGCTAATTCCCCGACAAATTTTCGCTTCCCTTGCCCATTGGGTGTGTTGCAACTCTGCGAGAATTACCCTCGAAGACCCCGCCTTCCTCTACAGTCAATCCCACTCCGTAAGAGATATTACCTTTCAGTGAGCCGTTGCTGGCAATTTGGACACTGCCACGAGCACTTACATTACCTTCCACGGATCCACCGATAAAAATATCCATAACATCAATATTGTCGGCTTTAACCGCCCCGCTTTGCCCCACAACGAGCATTCCTACACCCTGAATTTCCCCTTCGAAATGACCATCGATCCTGAGTGCTTCCTCAAAAACTACTCTGCCTGAAAAGCTGGTTCCATTTCCGATGATAGTATCAATAGCCACATTCTCTTCGCGCTTTTTTTTGAACATCTATAAAAACCTCCATTGTTAAAATGGTCGGGGCGAGTGGATTTGAACCACCGGCCCTCTGAACCCCATTCAGATACGCTACCAAGCTGCGCCACGCCCCGACGACCATAGCGGAAGCGCATACCAGCCACTTTTTACCGTGTCAAGGACATGTAAAAGCACGACGCTATAGTTGCCGCTGCAACATGCTATCGTGTTCTGCTGTTTGGAAACAGCAGCTCCATTTTGCAAGCTACAGAAGCTAAAAAATGTCAAATTACCAATCATGATATCAATAAAATGTAACCAATAATATCTAACAGATAAAGCAATTTGGAGAACAAATAGCTTATAGATGCATCCTTGGCTGGGGTGGAAACCATTTCCCATGTCCCCCATTATAAAACCATTTATCGGGAAATCCCATTTTTGTTGTGTAATGCGGCGAAGAGAGCCATTCCTTTAGCTCTTTATAGGCTTTATGCAGATCGCGAAAATCATCTGGGTTACCGCCAACATCGGGGTGTCTCTTTTTCACTTCTGCCCGATAAACATTTTTGAGATCAAACGACTTGTTGGCTGTCTGGATATCTTTTTTGGAAATGCCCATTACGGAAAGAACTTCGGGTTTTATTGAGGGCACGCTGATAGAGGAAGGCTTAACCGTAGAGAGGGAGTCATCGCAGACCTTCCCTAGGCCAATTACATGCTCGTTTGCGGCAAACCGCTTCTTGGTTCTATCCCGTTCATCCCACCAAGCCTTACCCAAGAGATTGGCCATTGCCGAAAAATCATCCGCGGGATTTTTTCTGGGGGTACGCGGATAAACGAAGCGCACCAGATTGTTGTCACCGTAAAGGAGTAAATCTAAGGTTATCGCCGATTCGGAAAAATAAAAGGTGGCAAAACGGGTACCCAATGCCTGTAAAAGCCCTATCCTTAGCTCTAGAGATTGTAACAAGCGTTGGCGGCAGTGGGGAGAACAGTACATTCTCCGCCCCATGTCCTTTGTCGTGCCGCAAGCAAGACAACGGCGTTCAGAAAGCTTTTTGATTATCTGATTTTCGGTATTCATTGCGTTGAAAGCACACCCCTTCGTCCTCAAAGCAGGGGCGAGGTCCTACCACAGTGGTGAGGGATTATGTTGTACTTTTTTCCATTTTTCTCGAAGAAATAAAGAATACGAAGGAAGTATTGCCACAGGATGATACGATTCCTTCGAATTTTTCAGCCCGGCAATTCCCATATCGCCCTCTTTGTTGATGTACTCGTATGTTGATGCGAGGCTCCTGGCGAACTCCCTATCCAAGAATTGATACAACCCGCGGTAGTGAAGAAGGGCTTTTTCAAAGTTAAGAGCAAAGGTATCGTCGGTTATACGAGAGCCGATGGCAAAGCCGCATACTTTTTCCTTAACGCGAACTAAAATGGAGTGCCAGTTTAAGCTATCAATAGTTTGCAGGGCATTTTGGACAGCCAGGCATTCTTCAGCAAGAAGAATATCTTCGGCATATCCATTGCTAATTTTTTCCTGTCGCCACTCCTCCAAGCACAAAAGACATTCTGCCGCTGTAGCGGCGCTTATCGGTGCGGTCTCGATACCTTGGTGGGCGTATGTTTTTATAAAACCATTGATGTGGTTCCGCTTGGCAATGAATTTGTTGCCCCGTAGTAGCGAGAGATCTTCGGCCCGGTAGATGTAGTTGGCGTTTTTCTTATCTTCGCTAATGGTAAAAAACTGCTCAAAATCTTCTCCTATTACCTCCTCGGGCACCGTACAAAAACGATATACTCCGCTATCTATCGCAATAGAGCTAAGGAGGGATGCAGTGATATTTTTGTGGCAAAATGGCAAGAAGAGAAAATCTTCTTCAGCGCGTTTTGAGAGAAAGAGCGGAATATCGCTAATAATGCGGAAAAAAGTTTGGCTCTGTGGTAAACTCCAAGCAAGCAAAGAAGGAAGGGAATAATCACTTAGCCGATAGCTGTTGTTGGTACAAAGTCTTTGAATAGTAGGAATATCGCCAAGACTCAAAGGACGCCACATTACTTGTATCACCAAAAATCAAGCCTTCGCCATGGCAACGGGTGTTGCTGGCGAAGGCCCCTTTTTTTATTTTGCTATTGAATTGCTTAGTGCCTACTTGCAGATTTTGCTGTTCTTCGCCCATTCGTATCCGGCGCTAACTCCGAGTTTGTTTGCCGCTTCAAGATCAGTACAACCCCGGAAAGCGTTTCCCATCACCGCGTAAAGAACCCCCCTGGAATTGAGTGCCGCCGCATAATCCTTGCGTAACTCGATGGCTTTGGTAAAGTCATCAAGTGCCGCCAGGTTCTGTCCGGTTTGAAGAAATGAACTACCACGAAAGAACCATGCGTCTACGAGATCTGGCCGCTCTCGTAAAACTACGCTGAAATCGTCGATAGCTTTTAGGTGTTGCCCCAAACTGCTATAAGCAATAGCGCGATTGTAGTAAGCAAAAGCGAAATCGGGGTTCAGACGAATAACCTCAGAAAAATCGGCTATTGCTTTCTCCCGTTCGCCCGTTGCCACATAAACGCTACCCCTGCTGTTGTAGGCATCAAAGAAATCGGGACGAAGACGAATCACTTCGCTAAAATCCGCCAACGCGTTTTTGCTGTCTCCTTGTGACATGTAGGCCATGGCACGGCTATAATAGGCATCGATGTAATTTTTGCGATACTGAATCGCGGCTGTCAGATCCTGAACTCCTTCGGCTGCTTTTCCCTTGCTGAGATAGGTAATACCTCGATAGTAGTAAGCATAGGCATAGTCGGGTTTTTCCTTTATTGCCTTAGTGTACAAGTTGATGGCTTCTTCCGTTTTCCCTTTTGCTGCTTCAATAAGCCCTTGATCTATCAACGCTTGTGGATCGGCAAAAACGGAGGACGCGGGGAGCAAAAGGACGAATAGAAGGGCAAAGAGTAGCCCCATTATTGTAAAAGTTTTTTTCATTACTAAAAGTCACCTCCAAAACAGATTTTTCGCGAAATATACTCGTTTCCTAAATTGCGCAAGCTAAAACCACGAATTATCAGGAGTAAATGTGCTAGCAATTAATAAATTCCCCCTGTTGTATGATACACTATCTTTCCTCCGTGTTGTACTTCGCGGTGCATTATTATGAGGGGGACGGAAGTGTTTAAGGATGTTTGTACGATGGGCCTTAAAGGGGCTGATTGTGGTTATACGGTAAAGCGTTAGCCACAATCACGGGAGCCCCACAGGTGCCAGGACCCCAACAAGAACCAATTTGGTCGTGCGCTGAGGCAGTTCGGAATAGACATGATACCAACTTGTTCTCCCCAGGGGTAAAAGGAGTGGTGGAAAGAGCTTATTAAAGGCTACGATGGAGATTCCCCGCACTTAATGTTAGGCTACCCTCGCACCACAGGGCTTGAGCCAAAAGGAGCGACCAATCATGAACCCTTTACCGCGTAATAAAAGGGGCGGTACGGTTCTGCGGGATGAAATCAAGACCTTTGGGGTATGGTGAGACTAATAAGGTGTAAAGGCAATGAAAAAGGCGATGAGAGCGGATAACCTCCATGATACGAATTGGCAACCTCCTACCTTTGTTACCGACCCAATACAGAAAGGCTCGAAGGCGGCTGGTATGGAGAGCCAGTGGAATAATCTGGTTGATGAGAGTGTTGGGATTGCGGAGTTTACTCCATGGCTACTGAAGGAAACCTATGATGCTCAAGGTCAACCAGCGGGAGTTGTTCCTGCAAGCCGTGAGGACTTTGCGCTTTTTGATGTTAATGGCGCTGGTGTAATCACACAAGGGGATATTGATCCAACGACAGGCTTATCGGTGTTTGATGTTCTGCGCGTTTGGACGGATGATAACGAGAACGGCGTTCGTGAAGATAGCGAGACGAACAGCTTGCGCGAGTGCGATAGGATTTTTGCGTGCTGTTCCAAAAGTCTGTCATTTCGAGCGAAGCGAGAAATCTTTTTTCTTGCTGCCACTTTTTACGGGGAAGATAAAAACGGGCATAGGGGAAGATTCCTCACATCCGTTCGGAATGACAAGGCATCCGCTTGTAATGACAAGGCATCCGATCGTAATGAAAAGTCATCCGCTTGGGAAGAGAAGTCGTCCGTTCGGAAAGACAAAAACAAAAGTGGTGTTTACCGCCTTGTGGCGTGAGAGGCGACCATTAGCCCGCCCTTGTTAAAGTAGGGAGAAGCAAAGATGGTAAGACCATTGCACGCCCCCCAATCCCCTGACCAATAGCAATTATCATCAGTTGGAAACTGATAAAAAAATACCATAAACATTACAGCAGTTGCTGGGTCTCCGCCTTCGCGGAAATGACTGTTGCATGACCTATTCTTCCAAACGGTAACGGAAGCAGAATCTTGTTTGCTTGCCAAAATAACAGAATTACTTCAGATATATTTGGATTCCCGCTGAAGCCTGCACTCGTGAAAACGGGTGCGGGAATGACCACAACAAGTCAAGCGTTGCAGTTGCGAAAGAGTCTTTGTTAAACAGGTCAAGCTGTTTTAGCATACTACTATCATAGAACTTATTCTGCTTTGAGGCGCATTGGCAATCCGTAGAATCTTGCGGGCAATTATCACCAAACTCTCAACATAACTCTTACCTGTTGCCCCAAGGTGAGTGTAAGAGGCACCAAAAGTAGCCGCCCAGCTTCAGCGATAGCTAACCGCTTTAGCCGGGCGTTAACTGTTACCTGTCTATTGCTGTAAATCACTCATGGAGATGCCGAGCGCCCTGGCCACACCTTCGCCGTAGGCGGGATCGGCCTTAAAACAGTTGCCGATGTGGCGGAGCTTAATCGCTACGGGCGCATCACCCATAGCACGAGCGGTGTTCGCAAAGAGTACTTGCTGTTGCGCGGAGGACATCAAGCGAAAGAGTTTTCCTGGCTGAGAGTAGTAGTCTTCGTCCTGCCGATGGTTCCAATGACCTGCAGCCCCCTCAAGGTTCAGTGGCGGCTCGGAGAAATCTGGCTGCTGTTGCCATTCGCCGTAGCTGTTGGGCTCATAGCCGATTGTGCTACCCTGGTTGCCGTCAACGCGCATGGCGCCGTCGCGGTGATAACTGTGGAATGGACAACGAGGTGCATTAACAGGGATGGAGTGGTGGTTAACCCCTAAGCGATAGCGTTGGGCATCACCGTAAGAAAACAGCCTTCCCTGTAGCATCTTATCGGGCGAGAAACCTATGCCCGGCACGATGTTTGACGGGTTAAAAGCTGACTGTTCAACCTCGGCAAAGTAGTTCTCAGGGTTCTTATTCAGCTCAAGGATACCCACTTCAATTAGCGGATAGTCCTTGTGGAACCATACCTTGGTGAGGTCAAAAGGATTGTAGTGACACTTAGCGGCATCATTTTCGGGCATTACTTGAATGAAGATCTTCCAGCGGGGAAAATCGCCTTTTTCAATGCTGTCGTAAAGATCGCGCTGATGGCTTTCACGGTCTTTTGCGATGATCATTTCCGCCTCGGCATCGGTAAGATTCTTGATGCCCTGCTGGGTATGGAGATGAAACTTCACCCAGTAGCGTTCTCTCTGCGCGTTGATGAAGCTGAAAGTGTGGCTACCGAACATGTGCATATGACGGTAGCTAAGCGGAATGCCGCGTTCGCTCATGGTGATCGTAATTTGATGCAACGCCTCAGGCAACGATGTCCAGAAATCCCAGTTGTTCTTCGCGCTCCGTAGGTTGGTGCGTGGGTCGCGTTTTACCGCGTGATTGAGGTCGGGAAACTTGAGGGGATCGCGTAAAAAGAAAACGGGGGTGTTGTTACCCACCAGATCCCAGTTGCCTTCCTCGGTGTAGAACTTAATTGCCGCACCACGGATGTCTCGTTCGGCATCCGCCGCACCGCGCTCGCCTGCTACTGTTGAGAAGCGCAGGAAGAGGTCTGTCTTTTTGCCGACGGCAGAAAAGATCTTGGCTCTGGTGTACTTGGTGATGTCGTTGGTTACGGTGAAAATACCATACGCTCCCGAACCCTTGGCGTGCATACGGCGCTCGGGGATAACCTCGCGGTCGAAGTGGGCAAGCTTCTCCATGAACCAGATGTCCTGAAGTAGTTGTGGGCCTCGTGGTCCCGCAGTCATTACATTTTGATTATCGGGGACAGGGGCTCCCGCAACCGTTGTTAGTTTCTTTTTTTCGTTTTGCATTTTCTTTCCTCCTCTTGATTTATTTTATTGGCAACTAATGTTACTTCTCATGCTCAGCATTATCAGCGTATCTACACGAGATTGTTCGGCTGTTTCGTCACTTATACCTAAGCAGAACCGTTGCTTTTCGCATCGGGTAGCCTAACTTCTGGTATGTGCAGTGCTCCCAGCAGATTTAGAATCGGTATCCTACCGTGGCCTGTGCATAGTGCAGCCACGCGAAGGTATATGCGGCGTCGTTATCCGCGCCGCCCTCAAGCGTTCTGTATCCCGCCATTATGTACCACCCAGAGTCAAAATCATACTTGGCCGTGAGAGACGCATCAACGGCGCGCCCCATGGGGGACCAAGCTCCCTCCATATCCCAAATGACGGCGGCCTGATCATTTACGCGATATTCGCCGTACAAATGTAGAAGCGGGACCAGCCCCAGATCGTCCTTGGATTGTCTCTTGTTTCCCTGCTCTAGCGTGATACTCGCATCGCGAACAAGCGCAGCAGCCCCAATGCCCCAACGCCAGTTCTCACGATCGTAAAATAACCAGCGGTAAGTCAGGCGGTAGGTGTTGAACTTGTAGATCCCCTTTGTAGGTGCAGCGGCGGTGAACACATCATCATTGAATGTAACATCTTCAAGGAGCCTTCCCGTTCCTGAGACTTCCAGCGGCGCGAGGGTGAGGCGTAGCGCGTGCTTGTCGTTGATATAATGCGTGGCATAGAGGCGCATATACGGATACGGTCCCTTACCGGTCAGATCCAGCATGTCAAATTTGGTGCCGCCATTACCAGGAGTGCGTACATCGTTTCTGCTAAACCAAACTCCTCCGCCTTCAAGTTGGACATCAATGTCCTTTGCCAGGGCGGGGGAGGCTATGGTGAGGAGGAGCATGGATAATACACACAGCTTCATCAACAGCTTCACGAACAGTAGGTGCGCCCCTCCTTTGTCATGAATTTGAAAATTTTCACTTTGCATTGTTTCTTAATCTCCTTTTCTCCCGCAAAGCTCGTTCAGAACGCTCGGGGGGTTATGTGCTGGGGTTAATGCTCTGCTTCGTGCTTGGGTAGCTATAAGGTTGCGACCAACGCCGTCTTAAAGGCATTTTCGTTATTGCAGTTGTAAAAGGGAACAGCGGTAATTAGATAAGTGCCCGTTTGAATTCGTATTATCTTTTTCTCGTCTCTGATTTCTAACAAAAAATCTTCCTTCCATTTGTCGTTGGCTATCAAATGTCCTCCCTTGGGCTCAATAAAAACTTGAAAAGTCATTTGCTCTCCATCATGCTGTTTGCAAAAAAGCAAGAAGTCCGGTTCAAAGGCCCGTCCCTGTTTATCGAAGATTTTTAGCTCTCTTTCGTTGCGGATGAGGTAAATGTTGTCAAACCGCTGCTGTAATTCTTCAAAGCACCTGGCAAACAGTTCAACGAATTCCCTTTCCTCATTTGTTCCGTAGTTGGCATTGTAAACATACCAAGGTTCCTTGGCCACCAGAGCTTTCTGCCCGTCTGCTCGTTTGCCGCCTCGGGGCACCTTAATTTCCTTGTCCTTGAAAACACTGCTGATGGATTCGTGGATATAATCCGAACCTTCGTACTCGGTGGCATTGCTCTTTATGTCCGCTTCAATGGTCTGCAACAGCCCGCTTAAGGCTTGGAGGTAATCAAAATAGCTAATTTCTTTTAATCGGTTGGCAGTTCCGCTAAATGTGATTTCTAAACCTGCTAAAAAGTCTTTGCTGTCAATCAAATTGGAAAGCGAACCAACGCTTGGAAAGTAATGCGATAAACTGTCAAAGTAGAAAAACGGGTTTTGGCTTAATGCAAAACGGATTGTGTTTTTCGGAATTTCGGTCAGCTTTACATCTTTGGTTTTGATTACCTCATCGTTGGATTGTTTCGGCTCCATTTCAAAAAATGCACTCGACATTCTGCCAACACCCGAAGATAGGGTATGGCGATAGTTGGTTTTCTGAACGCCCAGGTCGGTAAATGATCTTATGTTGTCAAAACTCTTGGTAATTTTCTTGTTGAAGAAAACCTGCCCATACTTGTAAAAACCTGTTTCCATAAAATCCAATTTCAAAGTCAGTTGCTTAGTTACAAGATCTTCATCATCTTCGGCATAATGCTGATTTTGGGAGGTTATTTTCCCAGTATTTCATCTATCATTTTCCTTTTTATGCACTTCTTTAATCCTCTATGAACCAAAAGCAGTTCCTTCAAATG
>JAIPED010000058.1 GCA_021737325.1 Deltaproteobacteria bacterium | reverse complement strand
TAAGACCTTTGTTTCCCGATGGTTACGCCAACGAAACAAACATAGTCGCGAATGTTCTCTCTGTTGATAGCAACAACGCCCCTGATGCGGTTGCCCTTTCCGCCACATCCATTGCTTTGACCATCTCAGATATTCCTTTTGGTGGCCCCTTGGCCGCTTGTCGGGTCTGTCGCGTTAATGGAGAATTTATCTGCAACCCCTCCTCCGAACAAATCGCCCTTGGCGATATAAACATCTTTCTGGCGGGGAAAAAAGGGGCTTCTCAGGGTTCAACATACGCTGTTGATTTAGTCATGCTGGAAGGTGATGCCAACGAAAAACAGGAAGAGGATTTGGTGCTGGCGATCCAGTACGGATTGGAACAGCTCCGTCCCTTGATAGATCTGCAAGAAGAAATGCGCTCTGCAATTGGCAATGCCAAACGAGCGTTTGAAGTTCCCAGCAATAACGAAGCGCTGGAGAAGGCACTAAAAATCGCCTTGGAAGCAGACTTGAAAGGTGCCTATGGGATCAGTCGTAAACAAGAGCGATACGCCCGCCTAGGCGAATTAAAGAAAAAGGCTCGGGAAATTGCCGTCAATGAAGCTCTGGGAACCGACAAAGAAGCGTCGCGCATTTTTGCGGAGCTTGATTATCGCGCCTTAAGAGACAAAATTATTCGGGAGAAAAAGCGCATTGATGGTCGTCCATACGATGGAATTAGGCCGATAAGCATTGAAGTCGGCTTGCTTCCCAGGGTGCATGGTTCCGCATTGTTTACCCGAGGGGAAACACAGGCGCTCGCGGCGCTTACGCTTGGCACCTCGGCCGATGAGCAAAGGCTTGATTACATCACGGGCGAAGAAACTCGCACCTTCATGTTACATTACAACTTCCCCCCGTATTGTGTTGGTGAAGCCAGACCACTACGGAGCCCCGGCAGGAGGGAAATAGGACACGGTAATCTGGCGCGTCGGGCGTTGGTGCCTCTTGTGCCGACAACGGATGAATTTCCCTACACCATTCGCATTGTTTCCGAAATCCTATCATCCAACGGTTCCTCTTCCATGGCAACCGTCTGTGCAGCCTCTCTAGCGCTGATGGATGGCGGTGTTCCCGTCAAAAATATGGTTGCGGGTATCGCAATGGGACTCCTAAAAGAAGGGGAAGAAATTGTTATCCTTTCCGATATCCTGGGCGATGAGGATCATACGGGCGATATGGATTTTAAGGTTTGCGGCACCTTGAACGGTGTAACGGCAATGCAGATGGATATAAAAATTGATGGTATCACCGAGGAAGTTCTCATCAAGGCTCTTAATCAAGCAAAGGCTGGCAGGGAGCATATTATTGGAAAGATGGAGCATGCTCTTGCTAATCCCAGAACGGAATTGTCCATGTTTGCCCCGCGGATAACAACGATAAAGATCAAGCCAGAAAAGGTGCGCGAGGTCATTGGCGCGGGAGGCAAAACAATTCGGCAAATAGTCAGCGATACGGGTGTAACAATCAATGTCGAGGATGATGGTACGATAAAGATAGCCTCCGCCGATGCTGCCGCTTCACAAAGAGCGGTGGACATTATCAAGGGCATCGTAGAAGAGCCCGAATTGGGTAAAATCTACCAAGGAAAGGTTAAGCGCATTGTCGATTTTGGCGCGTTTGTAGAAATCATTCCCGGAACCGAGGGGTTGGTGCATATCTCCCAACTGGCGAAGGAAAGGGTTCAGAGTGTCAGCGATGTAGTTAAAGAAGGAGAAATTATCCCCGTTAAGGTCATTGAAATCGACGAAAAACAAGGGCGGATTCGCCTAAGCCGAAAAGAAGCAATGGAGTAATGATTGTTAGAACCGTTCTTGACAATGGGATAAGATTATTAACCGAGGATGTTCCTGCGGTGGAGTCTGTTTCCATTGGTCTATGGGTTTCCTGTGGCGCGCGCGACGAAAATGTAGCGCTAAATGGAGTCTCGCATTTCATTGAGCATATGCTCTTTAAGGGAACCCAATCGCGTTCTGCCTACGATATTGCCTCGCAAATAGAGGTTACGGGCGGGCATATAAACGCTTGTACGGGTAAAGAAAATACCTCTTACTACTTAAAGTTACCGGAGTATCACCTCACATTGGGGTTGGAGATTCTTGCCGACATGGTCATCAACCCCGCCTTTGACTGTTCGGAAATAGAAAATGAAAAAAGCGTTGTTCTCAGCGAAATATCGCAGTTGGAAGACACGCCTGAAGAATACATCCACGATATCTTTGAAGCTTCCTTCTGGCAGGAAAATCCACTTGGCCTGCCGATTTTAGGAAGCAGGGAATCGGTGCATAATTTTACCGATTCCGCCATCAGGGAGTTTTTTTCTGCCCGCTATAACGCATCCAACATTTTAATTAGCATTGCGGTGGCTATTGACCAGCAAAAAACAATAAGACTTGTGGAGGATATTTTTGGCTCCTTGGCCACACCTAATGGTACTATCCCCACGAGGAAGGAAAACTTTGCCGCGCCCAAACATTTTCGCACCCTCCAGCAACGCAAAACACAACAACTGAATGTGCTTATTGGTTCCCCCGCTTTTGGTGCAACCAATCCCCAACGCTACACCATGGCAGTGTTAAATGCCGTGCTCGGAGGAACAATGAGCTCACGGCTTTTCCAAGAAGTCCGCGAAAAGCGGGGGTTGGCGTATTCCATCGGATCGTTTTTCCTCCCCTATTCCGACAGCGGCATATTTTGTACCTTCGTAGGAACATCTTGCGATAACTTTTACAAAGTGGTTTCCTGTTGTGCCGATGAATACAAGAAAATGGAGATGGAGATTCTTAGTGCCAAGGAGTTGAGCAATGCTAAGGAGATGCTCAAGGGGGGATTCTTGCTTAGCATGGAAGGAACGGATGCCCGCATGAACATTATGGCGAGAAATGAGAATAATTTTTCCCGCCAATTAGCACCTGCTGAGATTATGCAGGGAATTGACGCTGTTAGCGCAGAGGGTGTGCGAAATCTGGCGAGTAATATTCTTTCTCCGCAGAACAATTCCATATTGGTGCTGGGCAAGATGAAGGATAGTAACTTTCAAAAAGCGATGTCCTTATTTTAATAGCGTTGGATACAGAGGCTGGGGTGCGGTATTTTCGCATAGCAACATAGCATCATCTTGGTGGTTAATTACATGCTCTTGGTGGAAATAAAAAGGATGGCGGGTAACGAGGATCTTCCCTTGCCCTGCATGATGAGCGAACAAGCGGCAGGAATGGACATTTGTGCCGCTGTTACTACACCCGTAACGATAAAAGAGGGAGAATGGGCACTAATACCATCGGGAATTGCCATTGCCCTTCCCGATGGCTTTGAAGCTCAGATAAGACCTCGTAGCGGGTTGGCCTTACGCCACGGGGTGGGATTGCTCAATTCCCCCGGCACCGTTGATTCGGACTTCCGTGGCGAAATAAAAATCATCCTCATTAATCATGGGAAGCAACCGTTTGTGGTGAATCGTGGAGAGCGCATCGCGCAGATGGTTATAAATGCAGTTTGCAAGGTGGTTTGGCAGGAAGTTGCTGAACTGGGCACAACACCGCGAGGCACAGGCGGCTTTGGCCACACGGCAAGATAAAAGGAGAAAAAATGGGAAAGGGAAAAAAGACATACCAGGAGATTAACGAGCGGATAAAACGCGGGGAAGCGGTTATTGTAACCGCCGAGGAGATGATTGATATCGTCAAAAAAGAAGGGGCTAGTAAAGCAGCAACAAAGGTAGATGTTGTTACCACAGGCACCTTCGCTCCCATGTGTTCTTCTGGCGCCTTTTTTAACTTTGGCCATACAACTCCCCGCATTAACTCCACTCGTGTTTGGCTTAACGATGTCCCTGCATCTGCTGGTTTGGCGGCGGTTGATTGCTATCTAGGGGCAACCTCCCTTCCCGACGACGATCCACAAAACAAGGTTTTTCCTGGTGAATTCAAGTACGGTGGCGGGCATGTTATTCATGATCTGGTGTCAGGAAAAATTGTGCGACTGCGTGCTGAAGGCTATGGCACCGATTGTTACCCTTCAACCCGACAGGAAAAGAGCGTAACCATTAGCGATTTAAGAAATGCCGTTTTATTCAACCCGCGCAATGCTTATCAGAACTACAACTGCGCCGTGAATGTGTCTGATAGAACTATTTATACCTACATGGGGGTATTGCGCCCGCGAATGGCAAACGCCACCTATTCCACCTCGGGCCAGCTAAGCCCCTTGTTTAACGATCCGTATTATCGCACCATTGGCATTGGAACGAGAATTTTTCTGGGGGGAGCTCAAGGTTTTGTTTCCTGGCAGGGAACCCAGCATTCACCAAGCGTCGAGCGGACGGCGGATGGCATTCCCAAGGGGGGAGCAGGAACAATAGCCGTTATTGGCAACTTGAAAGAAATGATCCCTGAATGGCTTGTTGGTGCCAGTATGCTAGGCTACGGGGTTTCGCTGTTTGTGGGTATTGGTATCCCAATACCGATTTTGGATGAGGATATGGCAAGGTTCACCGCCATTTCTGACGATAGAATTTTTACCCAGATTTATGATTACGGGGTGGATTATCCTAAGGGTACGCCAATGAAAAGCATCGGCGAAGTCAGCTATGCCCAGCTTCGTTCCGGCTTCATAACACTCGGAGACAAAAAAATTCCCACCGCCCCTTTGTCAAGCTACATAAAGGCGAGAAAAATTGCCGAAACCCTCAAATCATGGTTGGAGAACGGCGAGTTTTTGTTGGGAGAACCGCAGCAAACGCTACCGACTAGTTAGCAAATCACCCACCCCTAGGACGACTGGCGGGGTAATGATTTTTATGAATTTTTGTAGGGAGGAATAAAATGAAGAAAGCTATTATGGTCGTTTGTCTCGTATTGCTCTTACCGTCGCTGGGATGCCTTTCCACCGGTGTCGTTGGCGAAGCGAATAGCAACTATACCCTGGGTTACATGAAGGAGGATTACAAGATTAATTTTGATCAAGCCTGGAAGGTATGCGAAAGAACTATCGCGGCACTTAAAGGGTATGAGGTCGAACCTAGCAGAAACATCGGCAAAGGCACAATTAAGGCAACGATAATCACTGATAGGGTATGGTTTTACATAACATACAAATCAAAGGATGTTACTGAGATAACCATCCGTGTAGGCATAACGGGGGATAAGGTATCCTCAAAGCTCATCCATGACCAGATAAAGGAAATTCTCAGCGAGGGGCGATGATACAATCTTTTGGCTCACACCTGCAGATTATCATGGATACACAAAGATAGAGGGGTAATTGTAGAATGCACACCAAAAATAATCTCGGTAAAGGTTAATGCCAAAAAAGTCTTCGCATAGTTTTTGGGCAAAGTTGCTCATAGGAATCGCCATAAGCTCCGCTCTTATCTACTTCGCCGCGAAGGATGTATCCCTTGATAATGTCATGATAGCGTTGCGGAATACTGATTGTTTTTATGTCGCCTGCTCTCTTGCCGCAATGTTCATGATGCAGGTACTGCGTTCTGTGCGGTGGGGACTGCTTTTACGCCCGCTGATAAAATTGGACCAGCTCACCCTCTTTTCCGTAACATCGGTAGGTTTTTTGGCGATCATCTCCTTGCCAATGCGTTTGGGAGAACTCGTTAAGCCCTACATAATGGCAAAGCGAACAGGTATGAGCGTTACTTCTGCTATCAGCTCGGTAATTGCCGAAAGGATATTTGATGCTCTGGCCGTTTTCCTTTTCATTGCACTCGTTCCTCTGCTCCTGCCGACCGTTCCTGACTGGCTCTTTGAATATACAGCGGTGTTCTTTGTTTTTGTTGCCAGCCTTGCGGCGCTAATGATTTTTGTTGTCTGCAAGCAGGAGCTGTCCGTAGCGATAGTGGAAAAACTCCTAAACAAGAGGGGAACATTAGCAGCAAGGGCAAAAGAGCTTCTCATCGGCTTTATCGCCGGACTGGAGTTTGCTAAAAATTGGCGACTGACACTGCTGGTGTTCGTTCTCTCAATAGCAATATGGCTTACGGAGGTTGTAATAATCTATTACATGCTCCTAGCTTTTGGAATTGTTCTTCCCCTTGCCGCCTATTTTTTAATAACGGCGGTGCTCCTTGTGGCGATTGCCATCCCCGCGGCTCCAGGCTTTATTGGCTCATGGCACTACGCTTGCGTCTTGGGGCTATCGTTTTTTGGCGTTGCGGCTGATCTCGGATTCGCCTTTGGTGCGTTGTACCATTTTGGAACTATTGTGCTGTTGGGAATGCTGGGGCTGCTCTTCCTTCCTGGCAATTACTCCGCAATAAAAGAAGTAGTATCTGCAACACAAGCCAAAGAGAGCAATTAACAGGCTAATTCCCCTACGCTGGGTGTGTGTTGCCAACTTGACGAAAGTCCACAAGCATTAACTTGACGCCGCTGTACGGTGTACATTCCTGGCGCAAATTTAAGTTTACGAGGTGCTATTCATGGCAAACAACAATCTGGATAAGTTAAAGATAAATACCGCTATTTTTCGCCAAAAGTTTTCCAAAAAGATGAAGATGGCTATCGTTGTGGGAGTGCTGGCAGCCTTGGGGTTACTCGTTACCGTAATAAATTTTTACTCTGCGCACTCTACCTATAAGACCGAAACAACGGGATACTATAACCCCTCTCGCGACTTGAGCATCTTAGTAGCAAGCGGCTATGTTGTCGCCCAAAAAAAAGCTGCGGTCGCCTCCAAGATAACTGGCAGGGTGAAGGATATTTTTGTAGAGGAAGGATCCTTTGTGCGGACTGGGCAGGTCCTTGCCGTGCTGGATGATGAAGAAGCCCGGGCGAATTACGATCAAGCCGCTAGCAGCCTAAAAGCCTTGGAGGCGCAAAGCCAGCAGGCCCTGGCAACGCTGAATAACTCCTTGGCGGAGTATGAGAGGGGGAAATATCTGCTCGCCGAGGGACATATCTCAAAATCACAGTACGACATAGTAAGCACGAGGTTCTTCAATTCCCAACACGCTTATAATGCTTCACTGGCAAACGCTAAGGTTGGTGAGGCGGTTCTTGCCCTGGCGCAGGTTGGCCTTACTAATACCCGCATTACCGCGCCCTTTGATGCCGTAGTTCTTACCAAAAATGCTGATATTGGAGATGTTGTTACCCCACTGAGCGCTTCCGTTAATACCCGTTCGTCAGTTTTCACCATTGCCAACATGGCTTCTTTGCAGATAGAAGCCGATGTTTCCGAGACCAGTATCGCCAAGGTTTTTCCCGGACAGCACTGTGAGATACAGATAGATGCCATCCAAGGGGACAGATTCGCCGGCAGGGTTTCTGCCATTGTTCCCACGGTAGAACGCGCCAAGGCAACCGTTTTAGTTAAGGTGGAGTTTGCTAAGTTAGATCGGCGGCTATTGCAGGATATGAGTGCCAAGATCGCTTTTCTTTCCCGTAAACCAACAGAAAAGGAACAAAAGCAGGTATTGGTGATTAATAACGCCTCCTTGCTCCTTACCGATGAAGGAAGCTTTGTCTTTGTCGTTGATGCCACGAAAAGCGTAACGAAGACAAAGGTGGCAACAGGAAACTCCTTCGGTAATATGGTGGAGATTCTTACGGGGATTAAGTTTGGTGATGAAATCGTAATTAGCCCCACAGCTTCGCTCAAAGATGGCAAGCGCATAACAATCGCAGGGGAGTAGCAATAATGACCGAACCGTTAATTCGCTTGACCGGTGTCTGTAAGGAATACCTTCGGGGCGAGGTGGTTTTATCGGTCTTGCATGAAGTAACCCTTGATATCGCCCCTGCAGAATTTATGGCGCTCATCGGGCCATCAGGCTCGGGTAAGAGTACCCTCCTCAACTTAATTGCGGGAATTGATAAACCAACCAGAGGGGAAATAACCATCGGCGGAAACAACATCGCCATGCTCAGCGAACAAGAACTCGCCCAGTGGCGCGCTCATAGTATCGGTTTTATTTTCCAATTCTACAATCTTATCCCTGTCCTTACGGCGGTGGAAAATGTGGAGTTGCCTCTTTATCTGCGGAATATGAAGGCAGTGGAACGAAAAGAGCGGGCAAGTTTGGCGCTTTCCCTGGTCAATATGTCGCACCGTCTGGAACACTACCCCAGAGAGCTTTCAGGAGGAGAACAACAAAGGGTGGCTATCGCCCGTGCGGTGGTTACCGATCCGCAGATTATCGTTGCCGATGAGCCCACTGGTGATCTGGATAGAACTTCCGCGCAAGAAGCTCTTAATCTTTTAAAATTCCTTAACTCGGAGATGGGTAAAACGATAATCATGGTTACCCATGATTTACGGGCGGCACAAGAAGCTCGCGTAACCAAGATGCTGGATAAGGGTTTTCTGTCCGATGCCACTAATTAAAATAATTTTTCGGAGCATTGGGCGCAACAAGACCCGTTCGTTGCTCACCGTTTGCTCCATCGCCATTGCCATCATCGTTTTTGGCATCATGCGCACCTTTATCAGCGCATGGTATGCGGGCGCAGACGCCGCCAGCGCCACAAGGTTGGTAACTCGCAACGCCATTTCCATTATCTTTCCCCTGCCGCTAAGCTACAAAGAGAGAATTCGCTGTATTGAAGGAGTGAAAACCGTTTCCTATGCCTCCTGGTTTGGAGGAGTTTATATCGATGAGCGCAACATGTTTCCCAACTTTGCCGTTGATGGCGCCAGTTTTTTGGATCTATATTCGGAGTTTATCATTCCTCCTGAACAGCGGGCAGATTTCCTTGCTGACAGAAAAGGAGCGGTTGCGGGAAAAAAAATAGTTGAGAGGTTTGGCTGGAAGATTGGCGACACCATCGTGCTCAAGAGCATGATTTTTAGTTCATCCATGGAATTCACCCTGCGGGCGGTATACCAAGGGAGGGATAGATCCGTCGACGAGACACAGTTTTTGTTCCATTGGGAATACTTAAACGAAAAAGTTAAGGATATTTTCCCTTCCGAAGCCAACATGGTTGGTTGCTACATGATCTCCATCTCCCACCCCGATTTGGCAACAACGGTTAAACAAGCGATCGATGCGGGTTTTCAGAATAGCAGGGCGGAAACGCTAACCGAAACGGAAAAGGCATTCAATATGGAATTCATCGCCATGAGCGATGCCATCATTAAGACCATCCATATCGTTTCTTTCTTTGTTTTATTCATCATCCTTGCGGTGGTAGCCAACACAATGGTGATGGTCGGAAGGGAGCGTAGCACCGAATTTGCCACCATGCGCATCCTTGGCTTTACCTATCGGCACATCGCCACCATCATTTTTGGCGAAACTTTTACCCTGGCTCTGGTAGGTTGCGGATTGGGTATCTTACTAACCATCCCCATCTGCGATGTCATTGGCAAGGCTCTTGCCAACTTTGTGCCCGTGTTC
>JAIPED010000057.1 GCA_021737325.1 Deltaproteobacteria bacterium | reverse complement strand
CAACGGAAGAAAAAGTTCCTCGATTAAAGAAAATAACTGAAACATTTCAAACACCTCTGGACTTCCGCTGGAGCCTGCACTCGTGAAAACGGGTGCGGGAATGACCACAACAAGGCAAGTGTTGCAGTTGTGCAAGAGTCTTTAATGTGGATACAACGGTGCAGGAGAAGCATAT
Organism: Deltaproteobacteria bacterium; assembly: GCA_021737325.1. GTDB lineage: Bacteria > Desulfobacterota > Syntrophia > Syntrophales > JAIPED01 > JAIPED01. The sequence continues at coordinate 9,530 of JAIPED010000057.1, read as the reverse complement.
CCGCTTTCCTACGGATGCTCGTCTTTATTTTCGTTCCCGCGAGCGCTTGGTTAAAGAAGCGCAACGATGTGAGATTGATTTGCGTCAGAATTACAATCGGAAATCGAAGCAGTTATTCTGCCAGCAGAGCCGCTATGCCCATGCTCGCCAGTTTAAGCGTGCGGGTAGATGCACTAGGCAGTTGAGGAGTTACCTTGGTCGGGTAATTCGGGACATAGAGCGGAAGTGTCCTCATCCTGATGAGCGGTTGTCGTCGTTATTGTCTGTTAGTAAAGTGTGATCATGGTTTGTGTCGTAACCGTTTGCGAGGAGTAGAAGGTGATAAGGTTAATGTGTTATTATGTGCAGCAGGGATGAATTTTTGGAAGTTGCGGCAGTTCCTTGCCGCTTTTTTGCGCTTAATTTTCGGTAGGCATATTTTGGTCTTTAAGCAGCACTTTTTAGCTTCAGCGGCTTAATTGAGAGTGATCATGGCTACCAAAGCGAGAAAACAGGACGGATTTTTTCAGCGACGGCTATTTATTCAAAGCCCTCTTTTCATATGATTCATCTTAAAAGGCGGTGTTTTTCTTTTTGTCGCAACAATTTAGCAAAAACCGCTTGCAAAAAGCCTACCCCTGAATTAAGGGCGACGGGCGCAAAGCTTTGAGGAGTTTGGAAAATGTCAAGGATATGTGAAATTTGTGGCAAGGGGCCGTTGGTAGGCAACAGTGTTAGCCACGCAAATAACAAGACTAAAAGGGTATGGCGTCCCAACCTGCAAAAGGTTGCCTGTAGGAATCAAAAAGCGGGAACGGTTAAGCGCCTCAGAGTTTGCACCCGTTGCCTAAGGTCTGGTTTCGTCGAAAAAGCCTAGTTTCTTCTCCTTTCCTGCGGGTTACCGCCTTCCTTTTCAGGGTTACTGGGGGCACGGATGCTTGGGAGTTTCTTTCCAAAAGAGGAGCTTGCCTCGTCGTGAAGTTTGGGAGTATTGATCCGATGTTTATTTTAGCGGAAAGACACTGCCGCCGAGAAAAGGTTTGTCGGTTGGAGTTTGTTTGTTTCCATTCTCGTTTCCTCCTGAAAAAATCTCGTAGATTAGCCATTCGGCAGGTGTGTCGATGTTTTTTTCTTTAGGACCAAGATCATTTCTCTCTTCTGGCCGTTCTTTGCGGCTGTTTGTGACAACGCTATCCCCCCTCTTATCAATGACGATGTGGCGCCGTATGTGGTTTGATTATCCTCGCCTGGTTCCAACGGGGACGGAGGTTGTGGGCGGTCGGCCCTGTGGGCAATTTAATAGAACGGGGATGGGAGACTAATGGGAGATTACAGGGATACGACAGATCTCGCCATCTTTGTGCGCAATTCGCTTGATGATGTAACCGAATGGCAACGACGCAGGATTGTCGATGCTCTGGTTGTCGAAACGGGTTTACAGGAAGCAATTGCCGAGGAAATTGCGCGGGAGGTTGAGAAACAACTCATTTCCGCCGCCGTTCATCCTCTCACCAGCTCGCTTATCCGTGAATTGGTTGATGCCAAGCTGGTGGAAAGAGGGCTCCTGCAAGCGCGCAAAAGGCACGCTCGCATTGGTTTTCCGCTATACGATGTCCGCAATATCATCACCTTTGGTAATAAAGGTAACGCCAATGTTCCCCTTTCCCCCGAGGGCACCAATCTGCTCCTCGCCGAGGGGATTAAAAGGGATTTTGCCCTCGCGGAGGTTTTCTCTGATGAAGTGGTTGAGGCGCATATCGCGGGCGATATTCATCTCCATGGGCTCGGATATATTGATCGGTTTTATAGTGCGCGCCTTTCCTTGGAGCACATTCTAAGAAAAGGGCTTAATCTTCCACAAAGCACCGTGGTTGCGTCCCCCGCAAAACATGCAGAAACGCTGGTCTTGCATCTGGTGCGATTTTCGGTAGCGATGCAGGGTGTCCTTGGAGGACATATTGCATGGACGGCGCTTAACACCTATTTTGCTCCCTATCTTGTTTCCTTAACAAAGAAGGAAGTTAAGCAAGTTGCCCAGATGTTGGTTTACGAAATTTCACAGTTAGCTTCTGGCAGGGGTGGTCAATCCATTTTTTGCGATATCCATCTTAACTGGCGTGTTCCGCCACAAATGCGTTTCCGAAGGGCAATTCTTCCCGGCGGTAGGGAGCAAGATAAGCTATACGGCGATTACGAAAAGGAAGCGCAAGGCTTTTTCCTCGCCATTTTTGCCATACTTAAGGAGGGAGATGCTCTGGGTAAACCGTTTTCTTTTCCCTGCCCGATAGTTGCCACCGATGAGGAATTTCTTTTTGGGGAGGATGCGGCGGTAAAGGGGGCGCGGGAGCTGGTTAGCGATGTCGCCTCCGCCATGGGCAATCCGATATTTAGCTTTATCCGTAACGGCGGCGTTGCAGTGGAGACGGAGCTTGTTGGGCAAAATGTTTCCCTTAATCTTCCCCGAGTTGCTTTAATGAATACGCTCGGAGACAAGAAGGATATGCTTTTCTTGCTGGACGAGCGGGTGCGGATAGCCGTTGCAGCTCATCGGCAAAAGCTTAAATTTCTTCAGGAACTTCTTAATAAAGGAAAAAATTCACCATTAAGCCTGCTTCCGCTAAAGGCTACGGACGGTAACCCTAGTCCTGCGGAAGCCATTTTTTCCGTTGGTTTTGTCGGACTTGCCGAGATTGTGCGCTCTTATACGGGGCAGGAGCTCCATCAATCGGCACAGGCGCTTTCCTTTGGTCGGGAGGTTCTGCAATTCCTGCGTAAAAGCGTTTCCGCTCATGGAGAAAAAAACGGTATCAAGGTACTGCTAGCCCAATCGCATGCGGAAACGACGGCGCACCGCTTTGCCAAGTTAGATTTAAGGATGTTTTCTCCCACATCCGGCAGGCTGGTTCGGGGTAATATCGTTGATGGTGGTGTCTATTACACCAATTCTAACTACCCCCCCGTGGGTGCAGAGCTGTCCCCGCTGAAGCGCGCCAAGATAGAAGGGGAGTTGCAACATCGGGACGATTTGGAGGCGACGACGCAGATCCATCTAGGGGCGGGATTTATCGCCACCGATGCGGTGAATGGTTTTTTGCAGGAGGTTTTCACCACGACCGCATGTCGGCAATTGTTACTCTCGCCCGAAGCTGTTTTTTGTCGCGATTGCGGGCAACTGTTATCACCAAGCGCGGCACAGTGTGGGCAATGTGCCAGCAAAGAAACCGATACAATGGCACGGATCACCCGTTACTACGGCTTACTTTCGGCGTGGAACAAGGGGAAACGCGCGGAGTTTGTGCAAAGAAAAAGGCATAACGATTATTTTCTTTCTCGCAGTGAGAAGGAGTAGGTTGCACCTTGCAGTCTACTGGTAGCCTGCCCTCATGCTTCATTATGACGCTGGAGCGGAAGGCCCTCGAAGAATAAATCTCTACCAAAGCGGCGTTGGGTGAGCCAGTCAATGCCAATGGATTCGGTTATTTTACTAACGCCGAGATCGCCAAAGATCGGGATGCCGTCGCCGATGATTTTAGGCGCGACGAAGAGGGCGATTTTATCAACAAAGCCGCCTTGTAAAAAGGAGGTTGCGATACTGCTTCCGCCCTCAACTAACACTGAAGACACCCCCCTATTCCCCAGCTCTCTTAACAAACAGCCGAGATCAATCCCTGAAGAAACTGCGGGAAGCTCCAGCACCTCCGCCCCGCAGGTGCGCAGGACGGCCATTTTTTGCTCGTTGGCTCCTTGACGGGTAACCAGTAGCAGAGTTTTTGCATCGCCTTTTAGCACCTTGGCGTCTTCGCTTATCGTCAAACGCGAATCCAGCACCACCCGTAAGGGGTTCCTTCCCTTTACCAGCCGACAGGTTAGCAGGGGATCATCGCTTTTTACCGTACCGATACCCACGAGGATGGCATCGTTGGCGCTTCTTAAGCGATGCGCATGACGGCGGGAAGCCAGCGAGGTTATCCAAAAGCTATCGCCGCTTTTCGTGGCGATTTTGCCATCAAGGCTCTGTGCAATTTTTAAGGTTACAAAGGGGAGACCTTTTTCCATGAATTTGAAAAAGCTGGCGTTACACCGGCGCGCTTCTTCTATTAAAACACCAACGGTTGTTTGAATGCCAGCGGCCTCTAGTATGCTAATTCCCTTGCCGGAAATTAAGGGGTTGGGGTCGTGGGAAGCGATGACCACCCGCTTAATGCCGCTTTGGATGATGGCGCTGGTGCAAGGCGGAGTTTTACCATGATGACAACAGGGCTCCAGAGTTACATAGAGACAGGCACCCGCGGGGGAGGCGGTGGCATTGTTAAGGGCAACAACCTCCGCGTGTTCCTTGCCGTAGGCGTGATGATAGCCCTCACCAATAATTCGCCCCTCCTTAACGATAACCGCCCCGACCATGGGGTTGGGGCTAACGCGCCACCAGCCACGGCCTGCTAATCGCAAGGCTCGTTCCATAAATTTTTCATCGGCAGTTTTCATGGGGCACGGCTAACCCTTTTTGTTTACGGACGCAATGCCGTCGTTGGGATTTTCGTTATAGGTTATTGTTAAAAGTCGTTATTTCCCGTGGTTACTTCCGCTCATTTGGCCAGATGCGGTGGTTTTTTGCAGAAGCGATGCCAGTATGTCATTGCGCAAATAGCCGTAACATAACATTGTCCTATCCCTGCACTCTTATAGTTCAAGAGGAATGGATAGACAACGCCAAGCGGGCTATGCTACCCGCCCATGAAACGGATGTACCGAGGAGGAAGCTATGGTGGAATATCTTTCAACCCAGTGGTGTGAAAAGGCAGGCGAAGCTTTGCGCAAGGGCTTAGATCCTGAGACAATGAAGTTCATTACAACTTCGGTAACCTACACCTACAACAACTGTTCCGATGGAGGGACGAAGTTCTTTTACATGAAGTGTCTTAACGGAATTGTGGAAGAGGCCCAGGTTGGTTCTGGTGAAGGTCCAGCAGCGGAATTCCAAATAATTGGCAACTACGAGCTGTTTGCTCAGCTATCTCAAGGAATTATTAGTTCCCATAAGGCTCTCATGAGTGGACGCTTGAAGGTGAAGGGAAACATGGTCAAGGCGCTCAAACTTGCCTCCTTGGCTGACAGGATCAACAAAACCCTTTCTGCTATTGATACCAAGTACTAAGAATTCGAGTAACTAAACCCTTAACAGGAGGCTTTATGAATAATGATCCTTTCTTCATTGATTTTCCCCAGCGGGTTGTGCGGCTACAAACGCTAATGGCCAATAGCGGGATTGATGTCTATCTGGGGACCAGGCTACGCACCATTTCTTGGCTTGCCGATGCTTTTTGCCCTTGGCGTAGTTATATCGTTGTTCCCGCTTCTGGGAGGCCAACGCTGTTCACCTTTGTAATTGATGCTTCTCGCATTGCCGATGATTCCTGGCTTGGTGAAGACGGCGTTTTAGGCTACGCGCCGCTCGGGGGCATGGATCAAATTGGTGCGATCAGTGATCATATCAAGGAGTTGCTCAAAGGAAAAAAGGGAAGAATCGGGATAGAAGATGGCATGTCCAGCTATCTGCCGGAAGGCAATATTACCCACTATGAGTATCAGGCATTTTCAAGCGCGCTGGGGGGATGCGAGTTTATTAACGCCCACCACCTAGTTGATGGGTTGCAGTTGATAAAGGATATCGGCACGATTAACCGCTTTCGTGAAGCATCGCGGATCGTTGATGTTGGGCATCATGCCATCTTCAAAGAGCTCTCTCATGGAGGGTGGAAAGGCCTTACCGAAACGGAGGTGGCGGGATTATGCGCCTTGGCGATGCGGCGGGAGGGGAGCGAATGGGAATGGTCATTTACCGGTGGTAACGAAATTGCCAGCGGTTATCGTACAGGTTATGCGGGAGGAGCATGCACCCCGCCCACCAGGAAAAAGCTATTCAGTGGCGAGCCTTTGATGATTGATATTCATGCGATGTTCAAGCTGGCACTTGGAGATCATTCCCACAATTACTTTATCGGTTCTGCCACCGACAGACAGCTCTGGCATGGGAACAATTTTGTGGCTATTGTTGCTCAAACCCTGAAGACCTATCGTCCTGGCATTACCCCCTGCTCGCTGGCGGAGCAAATGCTTGCCTATGCCGAAGAGGGAGGTTTTGCCGAGTATATGGTGCCTGGTTTTGAGCATGGTATTGGGATGCTTGGCGATGAATGGCGTATCGGTGCTCACGACGGCCCCTTCCCCTACTGGACCAACCCCGACCACCTCTATGCGGAAAACGAAGTTTTGGTTTGCGCGATGCAATACGCCTGTCCCGAAGAGAACATCGGTTTTCGCTATGAGAATGTTATCCTCATAACTAAGGATGGTTGCGAGCCGCTTTCCAAGTTTAGCTTGGGAGTGGAGGTTATCCCGTAGCAACCTCGCGTAACAATCATACATAGGGAGGCATAATTTGGAAGGTGTTGGGCAAGCGATAATCTTGGGGATTGTGGAAGGATTGACAGAGTTTTTGCCAGTTTCTTCCACGGGGCACATGATCCTGACGGCGGAGCTGTTGGGGATGGAACATAGTAATTTTCTGAAAACATTTGAGATCAGTATTCAGCTAGGGGCGATTCTGGCGGTGGTGATCCTCTATTGGCACATTCTTACAAAAAATGTAGCGATGTTAAAAAAAATCATCATCGCCTTCATCCCTACGGGGGTGCTGGGTTTTGCCTTTTATGGGATAGTGAAGGAATACTTGCTTGGCTCCAGCACTGTAGTGCTTTGGGCTTTGCTAGGCGGCGGCATCGCGCTCATAGTTTTGGAAATACTGCTCAAGAAAAAAGAACCGTCAACAATGTCTCTAGAGGAAATTTCCTACAAGCAATCGCTGTTAATTGGCTTGGCGCAGTCATTGGCGATGATCCCTGGTGTTTCGCGTTCGGCGGCGACCATCATGGGCGGGCTATTTTTACGGATAGATCGGGAGGCGGTGGTGGTTTTTTCTTTTTTACTTGCCATCCCCACCATGGGTGCGGCCACGGCATATGACCTCTTTAAGGGAGGTTTTCAGATAACCCCGCAGGAGTTCTGGTTTCTTGCCGTAGGTTTTGTTGTTTCTTTTATCGTGGCAATTGCGGCGATAAAGTTTTTTCTACGGTTTATCCGTACCCACACCTTTATCCCCTTTGGGGTGTACCGCATCGCGCTCTTTGTCGTCTGGGTATATTTTTTAGGTATCTAACGCTGGGCCGTTGCCTTGGGCAAAAATTTTATAAATTGATGCGGCTACGCAAGAGTCGCGTGGCGATAAAGGCAAGCGCGATCTTAAGTGCTTCTCCTGGCAGGAAGGGTAAAACGCCAACCATTAAGGCTTTATAGAAGGAAAGCTGGGCGATGAACATCAACTGTAACAGCCCACAGGCAAAGATCACCGTATCTCCCAAGATCAGTGCCACAAGCAATGACCATTTGCTTGCCTGTTTTTTGGGGGCCATCAGCCCGACGATTAATGCTGCTAGTATAAAACCCAACAGATATCCCCCCGTAGGACCTAGAAGTACGCCCAAGCCCCCACGACCACCAGAGAACACAGGAAAGCCTATTAAGCCCATAAGCAAATAAACTAGTTGCGAAACTGCGGCGAGTATCCCTCCCAGCAGTGTGCCGGAAAGCAAAACAAAAGTGGTTTGTAGGGTTATCGGAACCAACGGCAGAGGAACGATAATGTAAGCGCCAACGGCGGTTAGCCCCGCGAATAGCGCGCAATAGACCATACCTTTTATGGAAATAGCTTTCTTATTCACCACCTTTTCCTCCATGGGTAAAAAAACTCACCGTATCCGCCAACGAGACGATTTTTTCCGCAACGGTTTTTCCCGTTACGATAATATCGGTGCTTTGTGCGGAATTCTTCAAGGAAGCGAGGAATTCCCCCAGCTCTTCCTGCAAAGACGACGCCGTACCCGTAGCATCAACCGCATCAATGATAAGCAGCTCATGAGAGCCTGAGGTGAGAATCTGCTTTACCACCTGCAACAACTCTCCAGCGTTATTTTTGTGCACTACCGTTAACCCCGGCAACTCTTTAATAGCATCGTCGTGCTCGGTGCATCCCAGGAAAAACACCTTCTTGTCGTGCCCCAGGGCACGCATTGCCTGCCCCAAAGCCGCGCCAGTTTTCCCTTTTCCTATACCAGTATAAACAAGGAGTATCCCTTGTTGGTGCTTGCTGATAATCTCCGCTATCGTTGCTGACATCATCTCCTCCTTACTGTTTGCTTTCCTCTTTGGGTATCCCCGCCCGCCCCCAAGAGCGAAAGGAACGCTCTTAGTATGTAACCACAAACCCACGACCTAGCAAAAGTCAATGTTCCGTTGCACAATTCTGCGCTCTCGATAGTAACGGGGGGATTTTTCCGCTATCACTTAAAAATCAAGACGCATTGGTTGCGTATCAGGAATGCCCGATGTTTTTGCCTCTAGTCTTTTTCCGCAAGATTGGAAACCCAGGCTTTTATAAAGACGGTAAGCGGGGGTATTATCAACAACAACATCAATAAGTAGAGCCGATCTATCCTGCGCTTGTGCGATCAGATTGCGGGCAAGGGCGCGTCCGATTCCCTGTCGGCGAAACTTGGGGGAAACGGCAAAGTTCGCGAGATATGCCTCGTTGTGTCTCTGTTGGCTGATCACTTCCCCGACTTTATTACAGCGCCGCCAAATTGGCATCAACCGACGGATGCCAAAAAAGCGAGAGATGGCAAAAAACTCCTGCGCCGTTAAACTCCAAAGTTGATTTTTTCGATAAATCGCGCCAATTCCCGCAACTTCTCCCCCCACTACAGCGACGGTGTGCAAACGGTAGGAGGCAAAACCGTAGCCATGGGAAAAGGCAAAAGTGATAAAGTCAAGCGCCACTGACGGGGATGTCAATGCAGGAGCGGTTTCCGCAAATTTGCCAAAAGAAAATTCAAACATCTCCATTCCTGAGGAGTAGATGAGCATTGCACATTCGTTGCTCTGCGATGCTCGAGCAGTAACAAAACTAATTTTTTCTGAGGCTTTTGGCATCGTCATTGCCTAAAAAGAGTGCTCGTCAGTGGGAAACTGCCCCTTCTTAACTTCTTCGACATACTGGGCAACGGCTTTTTCCATCAGCTTACCAATATCGGCGTATTTTTTTACAAACTTGGGGGTGAAGCGCTCAAACATGCCCAGCATATCGTGGAGGACTAGGACCTGTCCATCGCAGTGGACACCGCCGCCAATGCCGATCGTTGGGATGGAAAGCGCTGTTGTTATTTCCTGCGCCAGGAGAGCGGGAACGCATTCCAAGACGATCGCAAATGCTCCCGCATCTTCCAACGCCTTGGCGGCGGTGAGTAGTTTTTGGGCGGCGGCGGCGGTTTTTCCCTGAACCTTGTAGCCTCCAAGCTGATTTACCGACTGTGGGGTAAGGCCAATGTGTCCCATTACGGGAATACCCGCGCTGGTCATTTTGTATGTTATCTCCGCAACTTCTTCTCCTCCTTCAATTTTTACCGCTTGTGCGCCAGCCTCCTTCAAAAACCTGGCAG
>JAIPED010000006.1 GCA_021737325.1 Deltaproteobacteria bacterium | reverse complement strand
TGAGCTGCGAGGAAATTAAGCGCTTGGTAGTGATGTGTCATTACCCTTTCGTAGCCCGCGGCGCTGTAGGGTATAGCTCCATCGTTAGTCATGATTGCCGCCATGTTTGCCCCTAGAGCGGAAGCGCTAATCAGTGCCTTTTGGTCATTTTTCGCGGTTATTTCCATAGCGGTAAAAAATGCCCGCTTACTCTGTGAGAAGTTGCCTAGCAGTTGCGCAATTCTAGCGTATTCCATGTTGTAAAGAATAGCATCAGCGCTCGAGAGTCCGCTATCAAAGGTTTTTTCCATATCCATCTGCCGTTTATATTCCAAGCTTGTAATTACAGGGTTCATATACCGCGGATAGGAACGAAAGGCGCCCGTTGCTGAACAGGAGCTTAACACCCCGAAAAATACTAAAACAGCTATTATTGTTACTGTTTTTTTCAAGCGATGGCTTTTCGGCAACATGCCATTTCCCCCGTTTCCTTTGATTGTGAGATACGCAAACAGGCTTCCACATTTTCCGCGGGATTACCATTTTTTTGTAAAAAGCTTCCCCCACACGAGCATCCCCTTTTCGTTTGAGAAGGAAGGAGGAATTATGCTATTGGTGAAGGCAAGAAATACAGCTCGATTTAGGAGGAAAATGAAACTTTACAACACCCTTAACCGGCAGAAGGAGTGCTTTCAGCCCATCACGGAGGGTAAGGTCGGCATCTATGTTTGTGGTATCACCGCCTATGATAACTGCCATATCGGTCATGCGCGTTCCGCCCTTGTTTTTGATATGGTAACTCGCTACCTTCGGTGGTGCGGTTTTGAGGTTCGCTTCGTAAAAAATTTTACCGATGTTGATGACAAGATAATTAACAAGGCAAATAGAGAAGGGACGACAATTTTTGCAATCTCCCAGCGCTACATTGCCGAGCACAACCACGATATGAATTCTCTGGGCGTTTTACCGCCCAACGAAACTCCGCTGGCGACTGAACACATTGACGGCATGATTGCCTTAATAGAAAGCTTGATAGCCAAGGGAATCGCCTATGCTGTTGACGGCGATGTTTATTTCAGCGTGGAAAAATTTCCCGGCTATGGCAAACTCTCTGGCCGCAATCCCGAAGAGCTACTTGCGGGAGCCCGTGTGGAAGTGGGCGAGAAAAAACACAATCCGCTGGATTTTGCTCTTTGGAAGGCATCGAAAGAAAATGAACCTTGGTGGGAGAGTCCCTGGGGCAGGGGGAGACCTGGGTGGCATATTGAGTGTTCGGCGATGGGTAAATGCCTGCTGGGAGAGTGCTTTGATATCCACGGCGGCGGCGCGGACCTAATTTTTCCCCATCACGAAAATGAAATAGCACAATCGGAAGCCGCCTATGGCAAGATGCCCGCACGATACTGGATGCACAACGGTTTTGTAAAGATTAGCGGCGAAAAGATGTCTAAATCGTTGGATAATTTTATCACCATCAAGGATCTTTTAAAAGTTTACCACCCCGATGTTCTGCGATTTTTTATGCTACAGTTCCATTACCGCAGCCCGATAGACTTTTCCTTGGAAGCCCTTGCGGAAGCGAGAAGTGCGCTCAACAGATGCTATCGTTTGCTAGAGGCCATTGATTCCTTCCTTGTTGGGAGGACTTCTTTAGCAACTGACACTCCACCGCTCCAAAACGAGGAGCTGCGTTCCGTAGTTGCTTCATTTCCAGAAAAGTTCAGGGAGGCGATGGATGATGATTTTAATAGCGCCAAGGCATTTGGGGTTATCTTTGATTTTGTTCGCCTCGTTAATTCCGCCATTGCGAACAAAAATTTCGGAAAATCTACCGATGCGGCAGCAATCTTGAGCGCTGCTCGGAAGAATCTTACGAGTGTTGGCGAAGCTTTAGGTCTTTTTACTTATTCCCCTGCGGAGTATTTTCAGGAAGACACCGCCAGAGAGATTGCCAAATTGGGCGTTAGTCAGGAAGAAATAGGGCATCTTGTTAATCAGAGACAAAAGGCACGCGAAGAAAAAAACTGGGCGCGGGCGGATGAAATTCGGGAAACGCTGGCGGGAATGAAAATCCAAATCAAGGATACTGCAAGAGGGACGGCGTGGTTTGTTGAATGACCATAAAATGCCGTTAATTATTGGCCAAGATACTTGGATAACAGTTTGCTGAGACAATCATTTTTATCAGAGTTTGATCCCTCAAGGAGAGCAAATAACCTGGGGGAGACAAGGGGAGGGAAAATGAGGTACATCTTTATGCTGTTGGTCTTAGTGTTGAGCTTCATCTCGGGTTTTTATTGCCTTGCCAGCGCGGAGCCGTCGAAAAATTATATCGCGGTGAATGAGGGCGCGGATACGAAACGCATTTTGGCAATATTTGAGGAGATTAGCCAGGTACCGCGATGCTCTAAAGAAGAGGGACCAATTTCGGCATGGTTGGTGCGTTGGGCGCAGGAAAGAAATCTGGCGGTTAAGACCGATAAATTCAACAATGTGATAATTTCTGTACCAGCTTCTCGGGGTTACGAAGATCGTCCTGTCGTTGCCTTGCAGGCTCATATGGATATGGTTTGCCAAAAGAGCGCCCAATCCACCCATAATTTTTCCAGCCATCCTATTCAGCTTGTGCGCGACGGCGAGTTGTTACGGGCAAAGAGTACCACCCTAGGCGCCGACGACGGTATCGGTGTGGCAATTGCCCTGTTTCTTGCCGAAAATCCTGATGTTGAACGACCAGCGTTGGAGTTACTTTTTACCACCGATGAAGAAATGGATATGAGCGGCGCGGCTGGTTTGGCAAGCGATATCCTGCTGGCAGAGCGTTTTATTAACATTGATTCTGAGGCGGAGGGTTTCGTTACGCTTGGTTCTGCTGGTGGGGTGAAGATAGAAATTCTTCTGCCGTTGAATTTTGTTCCACTGACAACGGGAATCGAGGCCTACACCCTCAGCATCAGCGGCTTGAAGGGGGGGCACTCTGGCTTGGAAATCGATAAAAATCGCCCGAATGCCAATGTTTTGCTCGCTCAGGCGTTACATAAAGCCCCGCCACTACAGATAATAAGTTTTGCCGGTGGATCGGCGGATAACGCAATCACGATGGATTCCGTAGCAGTATTTGCTCTGCCAGCGGGTTCAGCCCCAGCGCTACAAGAAAAAATCGCTTTGTTCGAACAGGAACTTCGCCAAGAGTATTCTGACGAAACCAACCTTGAGGTTGCTTTAAATCCCGTGGCGGAGTTGCCGAAAAAAGCGCTTTCCCTTAACGATTCCGATAATTTGCTTGGGCTAATCTTGGCTATTCCGCAGGGTGTTTATGAATGGTCAAAAACCTTTCCAGGACTGCCCGAAACATCCAACAACATCGGCATCAGTGAAACAAGGGATGGCGAATTAAGGTTGGTGGTGTTCCACAGGAGCTTCAACCCACAAAGGTTGGCGGAGCTTGCCCAAAAGATAGAAGCAACCGCCAAGATGTCAGGGGCAACCAGCAAAAGGAGAAGCGAATTTCCTACATGGCCCCCCAATCCTAATTCCGTTCTCTACAAGAAAGCTCTTGCCGCCTACGAGCGGGCATTCAACAGCACCCTGCGCACCGAAGTTCTCCACGCAGGGCTTGAGTGTGGCTTCATCGCGGAAAAATATCCCCACATGGAGATAATCTCCATCGGACCAACGATGAGATATGTGCATACCCCTAGCGAGCATTTGTTTGTGCCTTCTGTGGAGCGCATCTTACTTTTTTTAAGAGGATTGCTAAAAGACCTATAACCCTTTGCTCTGTCTGGTTGTGCGGCTTCAAATGGAGGCAGTACAAGCGTCTTGTATGTGAAGACTCTTGCACAACTGTACCTCTTTGCTTCCGACCGTCATTCCCGCACCCGTTTTCACGAGTGCAGGCTCCAGCGGGAATCCAGAGGTGTTTGAAATGTTTCAGTTATTTTCTTTAATCGAGGAGCCTTTTCTTTCGTTGGTGTTTGATGAACGAGTTGCGCAAGGGTCTCATGTGGGTACTTGTAATCGGGAGTGTCATTGGTTGACACACGCGGAGACTATACCTCAAAAGGCGATAACCAAAGCAACGCGACTATAAAGTGTCCCAAGATTGGTGAAGCAAAAAAAGCAACGATGCTATCTAGGGAAGGATATGCTACTATTTGGCTAACGCCAAAATCGCAGCGATGTTATCGGCGGTGTAGTTTTTATTAAGCCCCCATACTTTTGCCAGTTCATAAGCGTTTGCCGCAATTTTGGGGATATCTTCAAAGGGTATATTCGCTTCTCTTAAAGTTGTGGGAGCGCCAATTTCATTAAACCAGCCCTTCATCGCATCAACGCAATTTCGCGCCGAAGCAACCCCAAAAACCTCTTTTCCTAGAAGTTGATAGCGGTTTTCTTTTTCCACCAAATAATACTCCATCCATGCGGGTAAGACGATTGCCAGTCCTGCGCCGTGGGCAATATCATAAAGCGCACTTAGCGAATGTTCAATCATGTGGGCGGGAAAGCCGAATGGTCCTAAACCCGCGCTGGTTAAGCCATTGAACCCTAGCGTCGCCGACCACATGAAATTAGCGCGAGCATTGTAGTCATAAGGATTATCCAGCAGGGTGTTTGTGGAGGAGATAACGGTTTTCATGAGCGTATGGACAAAACCATCTTGGATGATACTGTTAGATTCGGAATTGTTGAAGTATGCCTCCAGCATGTGGGTTATCACATCCACCGCGCTGTAGGCGGTATAGGATGGTGCCAAGGTAAAAAGGGTAGAAGGATCAAGAATTGAAACCCTAGGTACCAACAAGGGTGAGCGCACAGAAAACTTCCTCGCGCCATCTTCATTGGTTATTACCGCCGCACCGTTCATTTCGGAAGCACTCGCGGAGACTGTGAGCACGCAAAAAAGCGGCAGAGCTCTTTCAACCGTTGCCTTGTAGGTAAAAAAATCCCAGACATCGCAGTCGCTTTTCACACCTGCGGCAATGGCTTTGGCGCTATCAATAACCGAGCCGCCGCCGACTGCTAAAATTCCGTCAACCCCTTCATTACGGGCGGCCTCAATCCCTTGATAAACGCGGGACAACAATGGGTTGGAACGGACAGAGCCAAAATCTGTAAAATCCACACAAGCTTCCTGCAACGAAGCAACAACCTTGTTATAAACACCGTTATCTTTAATGGAATCCATTCCATAAACAAATAAAATCTTGCGGCATCCTGAAGATTTAATCTCCCCTCCGATTTTACCAATCGTCGATTGTCCGAAGACTATTTTTGTAGGAACTTCAAAAACAAAATTCTTCATTAGTTTTTCTCCACCGCAGGTAAGGGCAAAAACAAGCAAAGACTGTACCCCATAGCACTTATTACCTTGACGGTTGTACCTTTGTGGTTATGCGGCGGGGGTGTCTTTGCTCAACTACTTCTTCGCCTTTTTTTCCTTAGCGGTATTGAGCCCGGCGTATTTCTTAACAAAGCGGTCCACACGACCTTCGGTATCAACAATCTTCTGTTTTCCCGTCATAAAGGGGTGGCAGTTAGAGCAAATTTCCACCCTGATATCCTTCTTTGTCGAGTGCGTTTCAATTACATTACCGCAAGCGCAGGATATTTTCGTTTCATAGTATTCGGGATGAATTCCCTCTTTCATTTCTTTCTTCCTCCCATTAATCGTGCTGATAAAGCGGCCTCGCCTATAGGCATTTTTACGGAAATCGCAAGCGATTTTTGTGCTTACCCTTGGTTCATCGAATCCAAAAATTCTTGGTTAGTTTTAGAGCGCTTTATTTTATCAATGATGAATTCCATCGCTTCTACGGTGTTCATTTCCTGCAGAATTCGGCGCATGATCCAAACTCGGTTGAGGCTGTTTTTGGGTGTTAGCAACTCCTCTTTGCGGGTTCCCGAACGGATGAGGTCAAATGCGGGGAAGACTCTCCTATCAGCGCAACGACGATCCAGATGCAATTCCATGTTACCCGTCCCTTTAAACTCTTCAAAAATTACTTCGTCCATACGGCTTCCTGTATCGATAAGCGCGGTGGCGACTATTGTAAGGCTTCCTCCCTCTTCAATATTCCTTGCCGCACCGAAGAATCTTTTGGGGCGATGCAGGGCGTTAGAATCAACGCCCCCGGAAAGCACCTTGCCGGAAGCTGGAACGACGGTGTTGTATGCCCGTGCCAGACGGGTGATGCTATCAAGCAAAATGACCACATCCCTGCCACCTTCTACGAGCCTTTTTGCCCGTTCAATTACCATCTCCGCTACCTGCACATGCCTCGTTGCCGGTTCGTCAAATGTTGAGGAAATAACCTCTCCCTTTACGGATCTTTGCATATCAGTCACTTCTTCAGGACGCTCATCAATAAGCAAGACAATTAAGAAAACCTCTTTATGATTTTTTGTGATGCTATGTGCAATATCCTGGAGTAAAACGGTTTTGCCAGCGCGGGGAGGGGAAACGATCAATGCTCTTTGCCCCTTGCCAATGGGCGTAAACATATCCATTACCCGTGTTGAAAAATTGTCCACCGCAGATTCTAACTTCAGCTTTTCTTCGGGATATAGGGGAGTCAGGTTATCAAATAGTATTTTATCTTTTACATTGTCGGGGGGGCTGGAATTAACAGAGTTTATTTTTAGCAAGGCAAAATATTTTTCCCCTTCCTTTGGTGGTCTAACCTCGCCGTCAATGTCGTCGCCAGTGCGCAGACCAAAGCGGCGAATCTGTGAGGGTGAGACATAGATGTCGTCAGGGCTGGGAAAATAGTTATAATCGGTAGCTCTTAAAAAGCCGAATCCATCGGGAAGCACCTCTAAGATGCCATTGCCCGAAATAGGTTCGTTTTTATCCGCTCTTGCGGAAAGAATTGCGAAAATTAAATCCTGTCTCCGCATTGAGCTGGTGCCTCCATTGACAGAAAGCCCCTTTCCCAGCTCATGTAGTTCGCCAATGGGAAGCCGTTTAATCTCATCGATGTTCATTGCAAATACCTTTCAGAAATTTTCCTCGCGCTTCGCCTTCGCGGCGGAGGTTATAAAAGCTCACTCGGGGCGCCAGGTAGGTTGTTTTGGGGGGCATTAACACTTGGTTGCCGTTTATTAAATCCCTTTGCACTACCCGCTTCATAGACCAATAACAAAAAATGGCGCTATGGTGGTAAAATAATCCCAATATTTTCTTTAAGTAGTCCTGCTCCTTGCTTTCGCGGGAGCGATGACGAAAAGCAAGAGCCTGCATTCTGTGCAAGTATCTTAGCTGGGTATGTTTGTGATTTCCTCCGCAGACAAACAAAAACAACAGCGAACTAAAACAGGCAGACACGGGGGAGTTTTTTACCAAAGAAAGCCGCTGGAGTCGGGGGACAGATAGCCCACTACAGAAGCAAAGTCAAAATTTTTTTAATGTGTGTGCTCAATGATCATTCGTTTTGTTTGATGTTTCGCCGATAGCTTCAATATCGGAGGCATCGATTGTCAATGCCACACCTTCGCGCAAGACATCAACACTAATAACAAGCAAATGTTTCGCTGTTTTTTTCACCAAAAATCCTTCCAAACCAGCGAGAGCTCCATGCTTTACGCGGACCCTTATCCCCTCCTTGAGGAAGGGATAAGGGTCAATTTCGTAGGAGCCAGTTACCAGTTTTTTTAGGTATTCAATCTCGCTCTCAGATATAGGCATGGGCTCCAGAGGCTTTATTCCCAAAAACCTTACGACACCGACTTGCTGTAATATCTTAATCATTGTTTCGTGTTCAAGAGCTACTCGGACAAAGAGGTAACCGGGAAAAAGAGGGAATTTTACCTTTTTTTTTCTGTCCTTCCATTTACGGATGCGTTCAACAAGCGGGAGAAAAACTTCAAAGCCGTTTTCTTCCAATCCTTTATGAACAACACCTTCATGACGAGAACGAGTATAAAGAGCATACCACTGAGGAGTGTTTTCCGGCATACGGATTCTCTTCATTCTTGTTTAGTCTCGGCATTCTATGTGAGTTTACCTTAGAATAACAGAAATTTTTCTGATAATAATTGCTTCAATCATCAATAGCCCTTAAATAAAGAACCGATTATTGGCGATATCCACCACCACCCATGCAGAGCACCAAGGCGGTTTTTTTAACATGCCAGTCTAAACGAATCCCTCAGTTAGCTACGGCAAATTTTTCTAAATAGCCTTGACATGAAGGCAAGTATGCCTATTTTAGCTAAGCTTTTGAGTTAACCACTGATAAAACGCTAAATAAAAAAAGATAGAAAGGGGTAGTGGAACAATGAAAATCAGGCCTTTGCAGGACAGGGTGGTTGTCCAGCGTATCAACGAGGAGGAAAAGACAAAGGGGGGTATAATCATCCCCGATTCCGCCAAAGAAAAACCAGCGGAGGGAAAGGTAGTTTCCGTAGGACCGGGAAGGTTTAGCGATGATGGTAAGATCATTAAACTGGATGTCAAGGTCGGTGATCGAGTCCTTTTTAGCAAATATGCAGGAAACGAGATTAAAATTGATGGTGAAGAGTATCTGGTAATGCGTGAGGATGATATTCTTGGCGTTATCGAAAAAAAATAACAAACAAAGCAAGGAGGAGTTTATAATATGGGTGCGAAGGTTTTACAATATGATGAAGAAGCAAGGAAATCGATTCTCAGGGGGGTTAACGCGCTTGCGGATGCGGTTAAGGTAACTCTCGGTCCCAAGGGTAGAAATGTTATCATTGACAAATCTTTTGGTTCGCCAACCATTACTAAGGACGGTGTTACCGTTGCCAAGGAAATCGAGCTGGAAGATAAATTTGAAAACATGGGTGCCCAGATGGTCCGTGAGGTCGCGAGCAAAACTTCTGATGTTGCCGGCGACGGAACGACCACCGCGACAATTTTGGCGCAGGCCATTTTCCGCGAAGGTGCTAAGAGCGTTGCCGCAGGTAGCAACCCTATGGATATTAAGCGCGGTATTGATAAGGCGGTGGAAGTTGTTATTAATGATCTGAAAAAGCAAAGTAAGCCGACCAAGGATCAAAAGGAAATTGCCCAGGTTGGCACTATTTCCGCGAACAGCGACGAAGCGATAGGCAACATTATTGCCGAAGCGATGAGCAAGGTTGGTAAAGAAGGTGTTATCACTGTCGAAGAGGCGAAGGGGTTGGAAACGGAGTTGGAAATTGTAGAAGGAATGCAGTTTGACAGGGGCTATATCTCTCCCTACTTTGTTACCAATGCCGAAAAGATGGAAGTAAGCATGGAAGATGCTTATATTCTGATAAACGAGAAGAAGGTAAGCTCTATGAAGGATCTCCTTCCCGTGCTTGAACCAATTGCCAAGATGGGAAAGCCTCTGCTTATTATTGCTGAGGATGTTGAGGGTGAGGCACTTGCCACGCTAGTTGTCAACAAATTGCGACAGACTATCCATGTTGCGGCGGTGAAAGCTCCGGGATTTGGTGATAGGAGAAAGGCGATGTTGGAAGATATCGCGATCCTTACTGGCGGCACGATGATCTCCGAGGACATGGGGTCAAAGTTAGAGAATGTCAGACTTGAGGACCTTGGCCGTGCGAAGAAGATTATTATTGATAAAGATAACACTACCATTGTGGATGGTGCAGGCAAAAAAGCGGCCTTGGAAGGCAGGGTAAAGCAGATCAGAGCCCAAGTAGAAGAGACCACCTCCGATTATGATCGCGAAAAACTACAAGAGCGGTTAGCTAAACTTGTGGGCGGTGTTGCGGTGATTCGCATTGGTGCCGCGACGGAAACAGAGATGAAGGAGAAGAAAGCGCGTGTTGAAGATGCCTTAAACGCCACAAGAGCGGCGGTTCAAGAAGGTATCGTTCCGGGTGGAGGCGTTGCTTACATCAGAACTCTTCCTGCTTTGGATAAGTTATCCCTAGAGGGAGATCAGCAAATTGGCGTAAATATCGTAAAAAGGGCGTTAGAAGAACCACTGAGGATGATAGCTGCCAATGCGGGAATGGAAGGCTCCATCATCGTCGAGAAGGTTAAAGAAAAAAAGGGAGCTCACGGATTTAATGCTCGCACCGATGTTTTTGAGGATATGTTGGCGGCCGGGATTATAGATCCGACTAAGGTTTCGCGTACCGCTTTGCAAAATGCGGCATCTGTTGCGGGCTTGATGCTCACAACGCAGTGCATGATTGCCGACAAGCCAGAAGAAAAAGGCGCGGGTGGGGGAATGCCCCCGATGCCGGGTGGTGGCTATCCGGGAATGATGTAGAAAATCGTCATTGCCAGAACTACAACAAAGCGGGGAAGCCGTAAGAAGGTTCTCCCCGCTTTATTTTTGCCAGTGTGATTGTTTTTTTGGGAAAAGAGTTTGCCGTTTGTAGCTCTACAGAAGACTCTTGCACAACTGCACTGCCTTGTTTTTGACCGTCATTACCGCGAAAGCGGTAATCCAGATATGCTTGAAATGTTTTAATTATTTTAGCCGGCATACGAGATCCTTTTTTCGTTACTGCTTGGACGAATAGGTCGTGCAAAGGTCTCTACAGCGGATTATCCCTTCGCTTAAACAAAGACACTGTTCTTGTCTCTGTGCTTTTTACCCAATTCACCTTATTATCCATGGAATTACCCGTGCATCTCCCCTGAACAATGAGCATAACTTGCCTTCAAACAAGTTGGGAATGATTGCTCTTACATTGATTTTACCCGCCTCGTTATGTTAGCAATGCGCAAATTGATTGAGAAGGAGGGAAAGGTGACATTTCAAGAATTGATTTTTGCGTTGCAAAACTATTGGTCCCAGCAGGGTTGTATCATTCAGCAACCATATGATTTGGAGGTTGGTGCTGGAACTTTTAATCCCGCCACCTTTTTGCGGGTTCTCGGTCCTGAACCATGGAATGTTGCCTATGTCGAGCCATCACGGCGTCCCACCGATGGGCGATACGGAGAAAATCCCAACAGATTACAGCATTATTACCAGTATCAGGTAATTATGAAACCGTCTCCGCTGGACATTCAGGATTTATATTTAAAATCATTAATGAGCTTTGGGATAGACCCTTTGGATCACGACATTCGTTTTGTTGAGGATAACTGGGAGTCTCCTACTGTTGGAGCTTGGGGATTGGGTTGGGAAGTTTGGTTGGACGGTATGGAGATAACCCAGTTTACTTATTTTCAACAGGTTGGAGGAATTGATTTATCGCCTATCAGTGCGGAGATAACATACGGTATTGAACGCATTGCGATGTACATACAAGGTGTTGATAATGTTTATGATCTACAATGGAATGAGCATGTTACCTACGGAGATGTACACCATCAAGGTGAGGTTGAATGGTCAAAATACAATTTTGAACTTGCCGATGTGGAATCGTTGCGCAAACAATTTGATATGTATGAGGCAGAAGGTTTGCGCATGGCGGGGGAAGGCCTGGTTTTGCCAACATATGACCACTGTTTAAAGTGTTCACATACCTTTAATATGCTTAACGCTCGCGGTGCGATAAGTGTTGCTGAACGCACTAGTTACATCGGCAGAGTAAGAAATCTGGCGAAGCTGAGCGCGGAACTATACATTGCCCAACGCAAAGAAATGGATTTTCCGTTAATGAACTCTTGGAGGAAGGCGTAAATGGCTAAAGAACTGCTTTTAGAAATCGGGGTGGAGGAACTACCTGCGGCTTTTTTACCTAAAGCTGTTGAGGCGCTACAAGTCGGTGCAGAGAGGATGTTTAAAGAAAATGCCATCAAGCACGGAAACATTGCCGCTTTTGCCACGCCGCGAAGGCTTTGTTTGCGCTGCGAGAGTGTTGCGGAAAGACAAGAGAATCAACTGGTGGAAAAGGTGGGTCCGGCAATAAAAGGAGCCCATGATGCCGATGGTAAGCCGAGTAGAGCCTTGCTTGGTTTTTCCAAGGGGCAAGGAATGGAAATTGCCGATTTAGCAGTTGTTAAAACGGAAAAGGGCGAGTACTTCGTTGCTCGCAAGCGGATTATTGGTGGGATTACCAAGGATCTATTGCCGTCATTGCTTCTTGCTCTTATTGAGTCCCTCCCGTTTAAGCGTTCAATGCGTTGGTCGGACATTGCTTTAAAATTTGCCCGCCCTATTCACTGGCTAGTTGCGTTGTATGACGGAGAGGTTATTCCTTTTGCTGTGGCGAATATTCGAAGTGGTAATATAACCTATGGACATAGGTTCATGAGCCAGGAAAAATTGACAGTTAGCGATTTTGCGGATTACCAAGAAAATCTAAGAAAAGCCTTTGTCATTGTATCTCCGTCAGAGAGAAAGGAAATGATCGTCGCCGGGGCGCAAAAGATCGCTAGTGATGTTGGTGGCAGTGCGCTGATAAACCAGGATTTATTGACGGAAGTTGCCTTCCTTGTTGAATATCCCTATCCCATTTGTGGCAGTTTTCCTTCGGACTACCTCCTTTTACCCAGAGAAGTACTCATAACAACGATGATGACACACCAGCGATATTTTCCTGTGGTTGATAGCAATGGTGTCATACTTCCTTATTTTATAACTATTGCCAACACCAACGCCAAGGATCCGGTGGTTGTAAGAAAGGGAAACGAAAAAGTTATCCGTGCTCGTCTTAAAGATGCCGAATTCTTCTTCAAGGAAGATCAAAAAGTGCCTCTTACATCACGGGTTGAAGGACTCAAAAAGGTTGTCTATCACTCACAAATGGGGACATCTTTTGAAAAGATGGAGCGCTTCAAAGCACTTGCCGAATATCTTGGCAATATAGTTGCCCCCAATCATGTAGAAGCAATCATCCGTGCCGCTTTTCTCTCCAAAGCGGATCTTGATACCCAGATGGTAGGCGAGTTTCCCGAGTTGCAGGGCATAATGGGGAGGGAATATGCTCTACGCCAAGGGGAAAGTGCCAAGGTTGCTCTTGCTATCCATGAACACTATTTCCCAACGGTTGCGGGAGGGCCATTGCCGACATCCGCTATCGGTGCGGTTGTCAGTATTGCCGACAAAACAGATACGATTGTGGGTTTTTTTGGCGTCGGTTTGGCACCAACGGGAACGGCTGATCCATACGCGATGCGTCGGCAGGCTTTGGGCATAATCAATATCGTCATTGAGCATGGTTTTTCTTTTTCGTTTATCAGCCTGATAGAGCGGAGCATCTTGATATTAGGTAACAAGTTGCAAGTAGATTCCGCCACCATGAAGAAAGAGGTTCTGGAATTTTTCCGCGCTAGGCTGGAAAACATGCTGGTATCACAGGGGTATTCCAACGATATCGTTGATGCTGTTTGTTCTGTCGGCATGGATGATATCTTTTTAGCGGCAAAAAAAGTCAAGGCAATGGAGGCGTTTCGCCAGAATAAGGACTTTCAACCGCTTGCCGTTGCTTTCAAAAGGGCGAAGAACATTATCAAAGATTTTTCTGATGGCAGGGTGGATCCTTCTTGTTTTGTCCATGAGGCGGAAAGCAATCTCTATGCAAGCTATCTAGAAGTCAAATTGCAGGTAGAATCATTGATAATATCGGGTAATATCAAGGAAGCGATAGAAGAAATGGCTAAACTGCGCTTTCCGATAGATGATTTCTTTCAAAAAATAATGGTTATGGATGAGGATGAAAAGGTTCGCTTTAATCGCCAATCATTGTTGGCGGAAATATTTGGTCTTTTTGCCAACATTGCCGATTTTTCACGAATTGCCGTAGAACAGAAAAGATAAAAAATATCCCTGTGAGGGGTTGCGCGGATGGATGTGATCGATTGTCCTATAGAGGATAAACAGCAACAAGTATTGGATGTCATTAGCCAGATGGCGTCGGCGAACCTTAAGCAGATAACGGTCCGTTTAAAAAAAGAGCTGTCAGAGTTGTTCAACGCCGAAGCGGTAACGATTTATGCCGCTGATAGTTCCAAAAATCAAATATACTCCTTGGAGGTTAACGGCGTTACCAGCGCCAAAGAGATTCGACTGCCGATATCATCAGCGAGCATTGCAGGATGTGCCGCACACAGCCGCAAGGTGATTAACATCAAAGATGCCTATGATCAGTCTGAACTCACAAAAATAAATCCGGCCTTAGTTTGTGATAAGAACCGGGATAAAGAATTTGGTGTCAAGACGAGACAGATTCTCGCTGTTCCCTTTTTCTTCCAGGGAGAAATCATGGGTGTTTTGCAGTTAATAAACAAAAACGATAGCGAACCGTTCGGCAAGGCAGATATTGAGGTCGCCCAAAAAATGGGGATGGCGCTAGGCAAACTCTTCTTTGAAAAAAGCAATATGCTCAGCGGTTTTCGCGGGAGGTTTGGCAACCTTGTTACGGATGGCACCATCAACTTGGGAACATTGCAATCCGCCACCGTGGAAGCGCATAAATCTGGTGTTCCGCTTGAAGTGGTGCTGATGGAGCGATACAATGTGCCAAAGCTTAAAATCGGCGAGTCTCTGTCGCAATTTTTTCGCTGCTCGTTCCTTTCCTACGGAGAACGCCCTGCTGATGTTGATGGGGCAATCTCATTGGAGGGAATGAGCAAGGAGTATCTGACAAAGGAGTTGTGGTTTCCATTAGGAAAAAAGCATGATTATTTTTACATCTTAATTGACGACCCTTCGGATATTGCCAAGCGTAGTTCCGTTGAATATGCTCTAGGTTCAAAGGCGGTAAAATATTTTGTTGCTACCAGAGATGATATCCTCAAATTTATCGATGATGCTTTTATTGTGCAGGGCGTGGATTCGCAGTCCATAGATGATATCATTTCTTTGGATAGTGTTGTGGATACTGAAGATTTTTCAGATGTAGCCAATATTGAAGCGGCTGGGGTTGTGGTTAGAGTTGTGAATAAAATTATTGTTGATGCCTGTAAAGCGAGGGCATCGGACATCCATATAGAGCCTAACGCAGAGAGCAAAAATATCGGGGTTCGTTTTCGTGTTGATGGTGATTGCCGTCTCTATCAGGTATTGCCATATTCCTATCGTCGTTCTATTGTTTCCCGTATCAAAATAATGTCCAACTTAGACACCACAAACCGCAAATTTCCTCAGGATGGGAAGATAAAATTCAATGTACCCGGAGAAAAAAAAGTAGAACTCAGGGTGGCTACCCTGCCGACACAGGGGGATGCGGAGGATGTGGTGATGAGAATCCTGCGCAAGGAGGAAGGGCTTTTACCGTTGAGTTCCCTGATGCTATCTCCCAGGGATGAAAGTGAATTTGTCAAGATGTTGGCGAAGCCGCATGGACTGATTCTGGTAGTTGGTCCGACAGGATCAGGTAAAACAACAACGCTGCACTCCGCTATTCGGCAGATAAACAGGCCGGATCGGAAAATATGGACTGCCGAAGATCCCATCGAAATAACCCAGCCTGGGCTAAGGCAGGTACAAATCAACCCGATGCTGGGATTTGATTTTGCCATGGCAATGCGTGCTTTTTTGCGCGCCGATCCAGACATAATAATGGTTGGCGAAATGCGCGATTTTGAGACGGCTAAAATTGGGACAGAAGCATCGCTTACGGGGCATCTTGTTTTTAGCACGCTACACACGAATAGTGCTGTGGAAACGGTCGTACGCTTGTTAGATCTTGGCATTGATAGGATCAACTTTGCCGATTCTCTCGTGGGGGTTCTTTCACAGCGTCTGATAAAAAGGCTCTGTAAGGAGTGTGCGGAGACATATTCCCTAAGCGCACAAGATTGTCAAAGGATAGAAACTTACACTCAGGGTAAGGAAACCGCGGAAAATCTTAAAAATAGATTGTTTTTTAAACCACGGGGATGTACCGTCTGTAGAAATACAGGCTATTTAGGCAGGGCCGCTGTTTTTGAGTTGCTTGTGGCTACAGAGGCAATCAAATTGGCTATTCGCGAAGGTAGCGATACGCGAAGGTTGCAAGCGATAGCTAAAGAAGATGGCATGACTTTTCTCTTTGAGGACGGTTTGAGGAAAGCTTTGCAAGGCGTTGTGGCCGTTGAGGATATTTATCGGATTTGTTCTTAATTTTACATCAATTTAATTTATGAAGGAGGATAACAATGCGAAAAACAATTCAGGTGTTTCTAGTCTTGTTAGTTTTTATTGTTGCCTTGGGCGGTTGTGTTACCCAGAGCAAATATCAACAAAAAGAGGATCAGTTTACGGTTTTACAACAGGAGAAAGAAGCGCTTGCCAAGGAAGTTTTGGCAAAAAACGATCAAATCACCGCTTATAATGACCAAATGAAGACCTACGATAAGAAGGTCAGCGCCTATGCGGAAGAGAAGCAGAACTTGCTCAAAGAAACGCAACTGCAAAAGGATATGATTGACGCACTTACGGCTGAACTTGAAGAGATCTCCAAGAGGTACGCTGTTTTGGAAGAAGAAACGAAGAAACTAAAGGAGGAGATCGCTGCGGTGGAAGTGAAGTCGGTTAAGGCGGCAAAGAAGCCACAGCAAGGTTTCAAATAGTGGTTTCTTACCAAGTAAAGAGCGCTTATTATATTGGATGATCGTGTTGTCCAATTTGTCGTTGTTTTAAGCGGGGCGATGGTTTGGTTGCTCGTTTGATCTTTGCGACCATCGTCCTCCGTAGTTGTATTGGCGGTGAGTTGTGTAACAATACTTGTAGTTAATTGTTTCTTGGTCGGTATTGTTTTAGCAAGAAGCTGTGCCACAGGGAATGATGGAGGTATTTTCATGAAAAAGAGCCAGTTGCTTGCCCTTGCGGGTTTTATGCTATTCTTCTCTTCCTTTTTTTTCTCCTCCTGCGTTAGCAAGGCGGAGTATGAACGGGTGGCCGAAGAAGCCCGTATATTCAAAGAGCAACGCAATTATTTGGCGAGTGCAGATAAGACGCATATGCAGACACAATTGCGTCCTGTTGTTGTGCCACCTGCTAACGCAACTCCCATAAAACCGGCCGCTCCTCCTTCAGTTATTGCTGAACCCGTTGTTGCGCCAAAGGCTGAGGAAGTCCATGCCACGGCTACTGACGCAAAGGATAATATCGTGCAGAAAGAAGAAAAAAAGGTGGCAGTTTCCGCTCCGGCAACAGCGGTTGTTGTGCCTCCTCCTGTGATTGCACCTTCACTTCCAATAGTTGTCCCCGTTCCTCCAAAGGAGACAAAAAGCCGAGCTCCGGAGAAAATCGTGGAGAAGCCTGCACCAGCACCTTCGGGAGCCTATCCTGCATTGAAGAGTTCTATCAGATCATTAACAACTTCACGCAAGGCGTATATCCATGAAAAGGGCGCGATTTTTGCGATTACGATTCCCGGGAAGCTTCTCTTTGCCGCTGGATCCGCCGATTTGCAGGGGGCGGGAGAGCAGGTGTTGAGGGAAATAAGCAGACACCTTAAAGGTATCAACGCGGTGCGTTTTCGTATCATCGGACATGCTGGCGCGGCGGATTTAAATGTTACTGGTGTTGCTGAAAAATTTGGTTCCAGCTCTGGTTTATCAACAGCCCGTGCAGAAGTCGTGATGAGCCAAATTGCCAAAAATGGTGTTAGTCAACGCAGCCTTGCCACAGTTGGCTATAGCACCGACACTCGACGGCTGTATGGTGCAAACACTGGTAATGAACCGCAGCGACGGATAGTAATTCAAATACTTAAGGAAGAGTAACACTCGTTGTGTTCCACTCTTACGCAATCAGAGACATGGAAAAGACATTAGCCGCTAAGATATTGGACTCCCACATCGTTGTTGGGGATTTGCAAGACGAGATCGGTATTAAAATTGATCAAACCCTTACACAGGATGCGACTGGGACAATGGCGTATCTTCAGTTCGAAGCGATGGGGTTACCAGGTGTTCAAACGCAACTATCAGTAAGCTACATTGATCATAACACCACCCAGATAGGATTCGAAAATGCAGATGACCATCGCTATTTACAAGGGGTTGCTCGCAAATACGGAATATACCTTTCTCGCGCTGGTAACGGGATTTGCCATCAAGTTCATTTGGAGCGTTTTGGCGTACCGGGAATGACGCTGATAGGTTCCGATAGTCATACACCAACCGCAGGTGCCATCGGCATGTTGGCTATAGGGGCAGGCGGTTTGGATGTCGCTTTGGCGTTGGCAGGTAAGCCATTTTTTCTTCGTTATCCCCTGGTCCTCAAGGTAAACCTAATAGGGAGGTTTTCCCGTTGGGTTTCTGCTAAGGATGTCATCTTAAAGGTTTTGGATACAATAACCACCAAGGGCAATAGCGGTTATGTGTTGGAGTACGGCGGAGATGGTGTAAAAACGCTAAGTGTTCCCGAACGGGCAACTATTGCCAACATGGGAGCCGAAACGGGCGCTCTTACCTCGCTTTTTCCCTGTGATGAAGAAACTCGCTTTTTTTTGCGTTCGCAGGGGAGAGAATCCGCATGGAGAGAGCTTGTGGCCGACAGTGGTGCCGTCTATGATAAGGAAATTACGATAGATCTCTCTTTATTAGAGCCTATGGTTGCTAAACCTCATAGTCCTGATAACACCGCAACGATCAAGAGCATCGCAGGGCTGATGGTGAATCAAGTTTGCATCGGTTCATGTACGAACTCATCCTACAAGGATCTAGCCATGGTGGCTAAAATTATGGAGGGCCGTAGTGTTCATCCCAATGTTGATTTTATCATCGCGCCCGGCTCGCGACAGGTTTTGCTAAACATCGAAAATGATGGTTACCTTGCCTTGCTCCTGAGATCTGGTGCTAGAATAATGGAGAATGCCTGTGGGTTTTGTATCGGTAACGGTTGTTCCCCCCCCTCCCGCGGGGTCTCTTTAAGAACATCAAATCGGAACTTCTTGGGACGATCGGGGACAAAGGATGCGGAGGTGTTTCTTGTTTCCCCAGAAACGGCCGCAGTTGCAGCCTTATGTGGTTGTGTTTGTGATCCGCGAGAAGCGGGGATTGTTTATCCCGCAATAGAAGTTCCCTCCCGCTTCATAGTTGATGACTCCATGGTTATTCCTCCGCTTGCAGATCCATCCACAGTAATAGTTAGGGGTCCCAATATTGGAGAACCGCCACATAACGATCCGCTCCCTGCTGATATTGTGGGTGTTGTAACATTGAAGGTTGGGGATAAGATAACGACCGATCACATAATGCCTGCTGGTGATAAGATGAAATACCGTTCCAACATTATTAAATATGCGGAGTTTGTTTTTCAGGGGGTTGATCCTACATTTTTCCAGCGAGCCTACAAAAATAAACAAGAAAATGAGCACAATATTGTTATTGCTGGGCTTTCCTATGGTCAAGGTTCATCAAGGGAACACGCGGCAATTTGTCCGATGTTTTTGGGAGTTAAAGCGGTTATCGCCAAATCTTTTGAGCGTATTCACGCCGCCAATCTTATCAATTTTGGGATCATTCCCTTCACCTTTGCCGATCATGCCGACTACGAACGAATAGAGCAGGGAGATTCTTTACGCATCGCTTGTATCCGTGTAGCAATGGCAACTGGTGATGAAAACTTTATTCTGAAAAACGAAACCCGAGGGACGCAAATTATGCTCCAAGGGTTTTTCAGCCAGCGTCAACGCAACGCCATTATTGCTGGTGGCATTGCCAATGTCTTGTAGTTTTTGAGCAGTTCCTGACTGTATCGGTTTTATTCCTGCTTGTGGGTAAAAGCTTGGGTGAGAGTTTCGATATCCTCAAGGCTTGGGCGAGTATGATAGATTCCTGTTTTTTGTTGGGCGTCTATTCCCCTAAGAAAAATGTAGAAAACATCGCCAAAGTGTTTCTCGTAATCATATGCGTTGATTCTATTCTTTAAGAACAGATGTAGCGCCACTGTGTATATAATGTATTGTAGATGATAGAGGGATCGTAGCATTTCCTCTTCCATGGCTTTGTTGTTGTAGCAAGAGATCTCATCGCCGAGGTGATTTGATTTCCAATCGACAATGTAATACCTACCGCCGTATTCAAAGACTAAGTCAATGAAGCCCTTCAGAAACCCTCCTATGTTAGCAAAATCTATCGCTTCTTCTTGCCAGAATTCCTTGCCGCGGCTTAGAGAAGATAATAACCGATTAAAATCTTTAGAGTTCGTTTTGTTGAAGCGAAAACAAAACTCCATCTCTACGATTCGTTTTTCAGCCCCTACATCGCCAAGGCAAACATTACCAGCAGATGCGGGTAGCGAGGCGGACAAAACGGTTTTGATGTTATTCAGAATGACCCCTTGCCAACTTTCTTCGAATCCGAAGGAACGCAGTTTTTCCGTTATCTTATTACCAATACTGCGGACATCGCGGCTAGTAAAATCAACTTCGGCAATCAGCGAATGGAAAAAATTTCCTGCAACGGCCCCACGGGGAAAGGAGAAGATATCCCGCCGCGATCCTTTCACGGCGATAACGGGATTGTTTAGGAAACCATCATCATAATCGTAGCTTATGCTATGATTAGAGCTTGCTAAGGAGGAAAAGCTGGCTATTCGCCACGAGTTATCAATTCTCGCGGGCATTATTTTCGGTGCCAAGGTGATGGGTGCGGGAACGCAACCGTCGCTAGAAGTGCTTGCGTTGGGGAAAAATGGTTTACCGATGAAATCGCAAGAAAAGTACCTCTCATTTTCCTGAGCAAGCTTAAAAAAACAAGAATCATCGCGGCAATTTTCGGGAAAGAGGAGCTGGATTTGCGAGTTTCCCCCATTTTTAATCGCTCCATTGACAAAATGGCAATGATACTTCGCCCTTGTCAAGGCTACATAAAGTAGTCGCATCCTCTCTTGACGGCTATTTGCTAGCGAAACCTCGTCAGCCACTAGTGTCAAATCATTCGTTAGTGGCATCCTTTTTTCCGCTGGCGCGTCCCAGAGGAAAGGACAAAACACCACGGGGAATTCCAATCCCTTGCTACTGTGGATGGTGATAATCCTTACCGCTGCGGAATCCCTTTCAATGCGGATATTTTCCTCTCCTTCTGCGGTGTCGTTGGCGGAGTCCATCTCTCTCTCAAGAAAGAGAAGCATTTCATGGGGAGATTTTTGCCCGTTCACTTCCGTTAGACAAAGTATTTCTACTATATGCCAAAAATCCGTCAACCTTCTTTCGCCAGCATCATTTTCGGCGATACTGGCAAGTATATTTTGCTCGGATAGGTAGTTGGCCATCATTTCTCCAAAACCAGACCTTACCCAGATGCGGTGATAGTGAGCAAATCGTTCAGAAAGCTTTTCCCAGCTAATGTTCTCCGTCATTTGTACGATGTGCCGGGGGGAATATCCTCCCTTGATGAGGACGGCGCGGAGCATTGGTAGGGAGTGATAATTGATGACTCCTGCAAGGAGCAGACGGATATCACTCGCCGCTGAGGAAGAAAAAACATTTCCCGCTCCTTGTGTCGCACAGACAATGCCCAAGCGCTCCAATTTATCACGCATGATATCTGCCCCGCGGTGGTTAGGGACAATGATGGCAATATCTGCGGGTTTCAACCTTTCTCCCGCTAAAAGTGCTCTTCCCTCGTTTCCAAGGCGACATAGTTTGGCAATTTCGCTGGCGATAAAACCGCCAATTATATCTCTTGCTTCTTCCTTGCCCAATTGAGTTTTGTCCGCAGAAACGCCTTCGTAGTTGTTTGTGGGCATGAGATACCATAGCGCCAATGGTTTTAAAGGCTTGTTATCAAGCAGCAATGGGTCATTTCCTCTTGCGGGGACAATCTTTTGAAACTTAATCTGCTCGTTAATAAAGGGAAGTGGTGTTTGGCTAAAAAGAATATTGAGCGCTTCCACATAATCCGCGCTGGAACGCCAGTTTTCTTTAAGGAAGTATTTGTTAAATGATCCCGCCATTTTTATGTAGGCATCAATATCCGCTCCGCGAAATGAGTAGATAGATTGCTTCGGATCTCCTACAACAAAAAGCGATTTATCACCGAAGAGTCTTGCGAAAATCTCGCACTGTCTCCTGTCGGTATCCTGAAATTCATCAATAAAGGCGATGCTAAAATCATTGGCGATTTTTTGCTGTAGATAACTTCCCTTTGCTCCGTTGAGCGCTTGCCAGAAGAGGGAGACAATATCATCAAACGAAACTACATTGAGTTCGCGTTTGCGTTTGTTAAGCTCATCATGGAGATAGTGCGCAAAGTCATTGCGAATAAAATTAAGATACTCTTGAGCGTTTGCTTCCATTGCCAATGCCGCGACTGTTAGCTTATCGCACTCATGGAAAAAGGAATGCTCAGGGGATTTTTTTGTTTGTAGCGTTTTGGCTTTAGCTATTTTGCTGGTGGTAAACATTCCCACTTCTTTAGGAAGCAATCCATAAAAATCCCGTGTAAAAAAAGAAGCGATGACACTCTTCGCCGCCATAATTTTGTCGTCCGAATGGCTCCTTTTATTCAACCCCGCCTCAAGAAGCAGGGTAATGGCCGCTTCTCCGTCGTTCTGCCAACTTATGCTCGTATTTTTAAATGCCTGTTGAAGCGTGTCTATGGCGTTTTTTATTGGCGGAGGATTCCCTTTCTGAGATTTGTTCTGCGGGTTATTAGTGTTCCTTTTGGCGTATGTAATCAGCTCTTTTAGCGATAGCTCCTTTTGCAGATAGGCAAGTAGCTCCACAGGAGCACGGTAGGTGCTAATTCTCCAGTAATCGGTGGCGACCTCCCTAATAATTGCTTCCTCATTTTCAATTACCGAAAAATTAAAATTGCTCCCGCTTTCAAAGGCGTATTTCACCAGCATTCTTTGGCAAAATCCATGGATGGTAAAGATGTTTGCCAGATCCAAGTTACTCATTGCTGTTCTTAGTCTTAATGCCACCACATCGTGATCATCTTCTAAATTTAGAGCGAATTTTTTCGCAAAGTCGTCTTGGCAATCCCTTCCTTGTAGCGCCAAAAGTGTTTGACTGATTCTTTCGCGCACCGCTTTTTGTAGGTCGGCGCAGGATGCTCTGGTAAAAGTTACTATCAGAATTTGCTCCAAGGGGATGTTGCCTGTGGCAATCGCACGAACAACCAGACAGGAGATGGTGTAGGTTTTTCCCGTGCCAGCACTGGCTTCAATGAGGTTTTGTCCCCAAAGTGGGGAGAAAATCGCGTCAAATGTTTCCATTGTTTTTCCCCGTGATAGCGTTAGGCATCATCTGTGCGATGATAGTTTTTTATCGTCAATGTGCTCACGGATGTCGCTAAAGACACTCTCCGCCAGTTTCTGAAACTCTTTGGTTGCCTGTAGTGATTGTCCCTGCGCCTTCTGGTCAAAGGGAAAATCGCTGCCAAAGCAAAGATTAATATGCGGGTCTGTTCGTTCTCCGCTGGTGTTGGAGAATCCTCCTTCCCAACTTTTCCGTGCCTTTTCCCAAGCTATCTCAATACTACCATCAACTGCCTTAAAAAACTCCCAAGAGGTCATAGGAAAAAACGGCAGGGGAGAAGCCCAACCCCGCAAAAAAATTTTCAGTAAACGGCGCAGAATGCTTGTGGGGTCAACCACCGCTTTTAGTTTTATCGTCGCATCACGATATATCGCATGTGATGTTTTGGGGTATTCTGCATCACGGGCGGTGTTTAAGAGCAAATGCTCAATCCATAGCTCCAACAGGCTAGCTGCCCTAAATTTTGCAAAGGAGCATCTGGTTAATCCTGTCTTGCTTATTCCGCGGATAGTTCCCGAAAGGGTAATAGTATCAATGGTTAGCGAGATCTCCAAATCAGGCAAGGATTCAGCGGGGAATAACTCTTCGTGCCGGGCAACAATATCAGTTACCGTATCAATAAGTTTCCCCCAGGCTAATTCCCCATGTCCGCCAACGGGCATGATGCCGAGGGCCTTTGCCTGCAGGAATTGTTTTTTAGTGGGTGTTTGTGTGCTGGCGCTATTCAAGAGTGCTTCGCCGAGGCGAAATCTTTCCAACCCCCCTAGCGCGAGAGGTTCGTCATCGCTAACATCTTCCAGCGACCTAGGGAGGCGCACATCCAAGCGTTGTTCTAAAAAAAACCGTGCCGGGTTACGAAAAAAAGAAGCCAATTCGGCGATGCTAACTGTTGTTGGTTGTTCGTTCAAGCTCTCCAATGACCCACTACTACCCCAGCTATCTTTTGCGCCATTTGCCTGTCTGTTAACGAATGCTAAAGCACAGTTAAAATTTACCTTGGAGTAGCTTTGCGGGTTGCTCGCAATAAACAAGTTTTGACTAAAGGCTTGTAGTGGTTGTTGTGCAAAAACATGATTGCGGCATTTTTCTTCTGCACATTCGGCAAACTGGTAGTTGTTATCAATGTAATCAAGTAGATCAGCGACTAATACCGATGGTGGTAATATACTGTTATCCTTTAGGCTTTGCCCAATATAGCTGATGTAAAAGCTGCTACTAGCGCCCAGTAGCGCTTCTAGGAAGAGGTGGATATCTTCGTTGCGTCTAGTTTTGTCGCCCGGTAAATATTTCTCTGTAATGATATTAAATCCCGCTCGCATTTCCTTACGCGGAAAGGCATCAGCGTTCATCCCCAATAGGCAGATGATCTTAAACGGTACCGGTCTTAGGGGTAGTAGCGAGCAAAAGGTGATAGCTCCCGAAATAAATTCGCTATGTTCTTCGGGTTGGAGTTTTTTCAAGAGGTATTCGTAAAGCACCGCGAATGGAAGGGGTTCAAGGAAAGCGGCGGTGGTAGTCTGTGCCTCCCAATCGGAGAGGGCAGAATTTAGCAATTCATCCTCGCCTCCCAAAAATTGTTGCGCACCTGCCGCAATTTCTTTTCGCCAATCACTGGGGGAAAACTCTCTCTGTAAGTTTTTTTTCAACATGGCGAGCCTATCAACAAAAGCAACCAGCTTGCCCAGGGTCTCGGCGATATCCCCTTCAATTCCTGGGACGGGTGAGATGCCGTTGAAGAGAAAATCTTCCTCGTTGCTACTATTATCAGTGGGGATTGTCGTGGGGCGCAAGGCATATCCTAAGACGAGCCGTTGCAATCCACAGCGCCAAGAGTTTTCTGCAAATGATGGAAGATTAAGCTGGGTGCGTTCCTGAGCATCCAGACCCCAGCGGATACCCGCTTCCTGAATAAGGAGGAGCACGGTGGGTATTTCATGTTCCTCAAATCCGTTTGCTTCCCTTATCAAATTATTCTCCAACAACGATATTATTGCCGTTGCCGTCCATCTGCCCTTGGCTTTTTCCACAAGGTCAAAAAAGGCGGCGGTGTAATTATTCTCCTGGCGCGTACCGACAACTTTATATTGTAGCGGAGCGTTCATGCCAAAAACTAAGGGGAGTAGTGGCTCATAGCCAGCAGTATTCGGGGCGGTTATTAAAATATCCTTGGGTAGGAGAGAAGAATCTTGGGAAAAAGCGGCAAGCAAAAAGTCTTTCAAAGCTTCCAATTCGCGTCGTTCACTATGGCAAGATACCACCTGCAATGAGGGAAATTCTTCGCGGGGAATTACGGTCGCTTTTTCTTTGGTGGTGTTTTCAGCAATATCTGCCTGGATATTTTTGAGCAAGGATGTTCTTGCGATTGGCACGAAAACCTCGTTTTCTTGCGCGGGAGTTTCTATTAACAAAGACCAAAAATCGCGCAACAACCCACCCCAAAGGGAAAGGAGGCTGTTTGTTCCTTTGGGGTAGTTTGGAAGTGGTGTTGGCGTATTGTTATCGGTAGAAGGTGGCATGCATGTTTTTTTTTCTTTTCCTGCGTAGTCAAACCAAAAATCGGGAGAAGGGTTGGGTGCGAAGATATGCACATCGGTAAGTTCCGCGATTTCTTTGATGGCAAAAAGGAAGAGCGGAGGCAAATGGGAAAAGCCAAAGAGCGCTATGCGTGCTGGTAGCAAAGCGGTTTTATCGGTTTGGCGGATGCGCGAAGCAAAAGTAATGACCCTCTCTCCTAGCGTGGGCATCTGAGCGTCTTTAACGACCTGGGCAACCAAAAGGGATTGCCAACCATGCTCCATGGGGTTTTTTAGCCACTGCATTATCATTTGCGGGCGATAAATGAGATAATCGTTAAAGACACCTGCTATTTCATTGCAGAGCAAGTAACGAGATAAAATACTGTCCTCAGAGGATTGCAGATAATATCTTAGAGGGGCAAATTCTTGAGGATACTGATCCAGCATTCCTGGTAAAATTCGTAGCAATCGCCAGCTACAAATATCCTTGTCTAACGGATCGGTTGGCGCTGTATGGCTTAAGAATGGTTGAAAACCTTCGGAGGAAGCGCTATTTCCTGCCGCCACTATTGCTTTTTCAATCAAAAGACGGGGCGATAAAAAGGCGATATTGGCGGCGATAGTATTCTCTTGGGCGATTTGCAGGGCAAGCCATGTTTGGAGCGAGCGGGATGGTACGCAGATAATTTCTTTTGCGAACACTCCTTGCTGTATTCGGGCAATTGCTATCTCTGTAGCGGCAAGAGGATTTCCGTATGCTGGTGCCTCTTGGACTATTCGTGCGAGCATCGTCGCCAATACTTCTAGCTTATTAGAGGAGTGCAAATACAGCATCGGAAAGCCTCAAGGTTGTTTTTCTGGTAGCGATGCTATCCTTTGTTTCGCTCGCGAAAAGCTCTTTCAATATCTCTTTTATCCGCCCGTAATCGCAGCTCTTCTCTCTTATCGTGGAGTTTTTTACCCCTACCAACACCCAACTCCACCTTTGCCTTACCCTCTGTGAAATATATTTTTAGCGGGATTACGGTAAGACCCTTCTCCCTCGTCTTGCCGTAGAGCCATTTAATCTCATTTTTATGCAACAATAGCTTCCGCACCCGCAAGGGATCGTGATTATTACGGTTGCCAAAGTTGTAAGGGCTAATGTGCAAATCGTGTAAAAAAACCTCCCCTTCGGCAACAGCGGCATGGCTATCCTTAAGCATAGCTTTGCCATTGCGCAACGATTTGACTTCCGTCCCGACCAAAACAATCCCAGCCTCTAGCGTGTCCACTATTTCAAAGTTTAAGCGGGCGGTTTTATTGGCACAAACCAATTTATTACGAGAGCTACCCTTGTTCACCGTTTTTTTCTCCAATTAAGTATTCAACTCTCACATGGGAGAGCGATTTAAAGATGTTATTACGGATTGCCCTATTTTCAGTTTCTAATTCTTGCAAAAGATTTTTAATATACGCACGGCGCGAAATGGGGGCGGTAGGGCAGGGATTGGCAATAATCGGAAAGGCGCACTCTACAGCAAATTTTTTGACGAGTTCTTCGCGGATGTAAAAAAAGGGGCGAATGATGTTCAATGTCCCGCCAAAGAGCGGTTGATTGGGAACCATAGTGCTGATTTCACGGGAATAGAACATATTTAAGATGAGCGTTTCAACGACATCATCGCGGTGGTGCCCTAGTGCTATTTTGTTGCAATTATTAGCGGCGGCGATTTCAAATAGCCGCTTACGACGCAGTCTGGAACATAAAAAACAAGCACTTTTCTTAAAGTTATAATCGCTATGGGCAAGCCTTCCAAAATCGGTTTTTTCCATCACAAAAAGGATATTACGATAACGAAAATACTCCTCAATTTTTTGGTATCCCTCCAAGGATTCGTCAAAACCGTTATCGATGTGGCAGGCGATAAGCTCAAATGGCGGCACAAACACCATTTTTGCCATCATCAAATCTAAAAGTGCATGGCTATCGGCACCGCCCGAAAAGGCGAGAAGGACACGATCTCCCTTGCTGATCATCGCATAATCAATAATCGCCTTTTCCAACCATTTTTTCAGGTGATGAAAAAGCTTGGAGCGTTTTTGTGGTGGTACTTCCATAGCGATTCCTTATTATTCTGCGGGTAATTTCTTGTTACAGCTCCCGCATTCCCGCAAGCGGATACAGGTGAGAGTTGACGGCAAGATGCGGTAGTTATTTTCTCCGCAACAGGACTTGAGCTTCTCCCGTTATGGCCTCTTTGCCATTTTGTTTTGTTAGTGTTGTCGTTAGTGTTATTAGTAAATCGCCAACATTTTCTGCAATTGCCGTTACCGCTACCATTGCCGTAACCTCTTCGTCGATAAAAACCGGGCGCAGAAACTTCAGATCCTGCTTTAGGTAGATGGTTCCTTCGCCAGGATACTTCGTGCCCAATATCGCGGAAAAAAGGCTGGCGGCAAGCATTCCGTGGACGATGTTAGCGCCAAAGGGGCCATCTTTGGCGTATGCTACATCGGTATGAAGGGGGTTATGATCCCTGGATAATTCGGCAAACCGTTGTACTTCCACCAATGAAAACGATTTTTTAAATGAGTAAATTCCTCCAATGCTGATTTTCGTAGTCGCTTCCATTATACCCTACATCAAGTAATTAACCGCCGCGACACAGGTAGCCGCTGGGCTTCATAAAATCAATACATTTATTCCGCGTGATTGCTTTTCTTGCGCGCAATCACTAAGGTGGCCACCCCATTTATTTTGACCTTCAGTTATCAATCTGGTAGCGGCGTGGCGCGAATTTGAGGAGAGAGAAAATGATTTTTGATTTTCATTCCCATACAACCTTTAGCGATGGAGAACTGATCATCTCCGAGCTGGTACGACATGCCAAATTTGTTGGCTATACCGGGATCGCCGTAACCGACCATGGAGATCACTCCAACATTGATTTGGTAATTCCCCGTATCGTTAAAGCCGCTGCAAAGCTCTCTACAGGCTTCGATATTATCGTAATTCCGGGAATAGAACTTACCCACATTCCCCCTATACATATCGCCGAATTGGTAAAAGAATCGCGTAAATTGGGGGCGAAAATTGTGCTGATGCACGGGGAGGTTATCACCGAGCCGGTATGTGCTGGCACCAACTTAGCGGCGATAAACGCCGGCGTGGATATCTTGGCGCATCCGGGACTCTTAAGCGTTAAGGAAGCGAAGCTGGCGGCGCAAAAAGGGATACATATAGAAATTACTTCCCGCAGAGGCGGTTGTTTGACCAATGGACATGTGGCGAATTTAGCCCGTAAATATTCTGTCCCGCTAATCATTAACAGCGATACCCATGCACCATCCGATTTGTTGTCTGCGGAAAAATATTATCAAGTAGCTTTGGGAGCGGGTTTATCGCCCGCGGAGTTTAAAAATGTCTGCAAAAACGCCCAGTCGCTTGCTGAAAGGGTTTTAAAGTAAGCGTAATGATGGCGGAAAAGCGATTAAACATTTGTCTATTAAGCTATCGTGGTAATCCCAATTCCGGCGGACAAGGGGTTTATATCCATTATTTATCTCGTGCGCTGATGCAGTTGGGGCACAAGGTAACGGTCATTTCCTCGCCACCCTATCCCGAAATACATAGCGGGGTAGAACTTATCAAAATTCCCAACCTTGATCTTTATAACCCTTCGCACCTTTTTAAGCCCGATGATTATGCTAAGTTACGAGATCCGATAAATTTTTGGGAATATTTCTTAATGACGACGGGTGGCTTTCCCGAGCCACTGACATTTGGGCTGAGGGTATCGCGGGTTTTCCGCGAGCAGCGTCCGCGTTTTGATATAGTCCACGACAACCAGTGTTTGGCTTATGGCATTTTGGATATTGCGCGGATGGGATATCCTACGGTTGCCACAATTCATCATCCCATAACGGTTGATTATCAAACAGAGTTGTCTGCCGCCACCACCTTGCTCAAACGGTTAAAGGTGATGCGATGGTATTCATTTTTGCGGATGCAAAAGCGTGTTGTGCCCAAATTATCAAAAATTATAACGGTTTCAGAATGTTCCCGCCGCGATATTAGCAGGGATTTCAAGGTCCCAGTGGCGATGTTCCGTGTTGTTCCCAACGGCATCAACACGGACTTTTTTTTCCCTCAAGGAGACGAATTGCGTGAGGATAACCGACTGTTGGTAACCACCAGCTCTGATACGCCGCTTAAGGGGCTATCCGTGCTTTTACGCGCCCTACATCTGCTTAACAGTAGCGGCAGGCAAGTGAAGCTTACCGTTATCGGGGAGCCTAAAAAGGATGGTCTGGTGCTCAAGATGGTTGAGGAGCTACAGCTTGGTACTAGCGTCTGGTTTACCGGCAGGATAGATGGTCAGGAGTTTGCTAATCACTACGCCCGCACCGCTATTGCGGTCGTTCCGTCATTGTATGAGGGTTTCGGAATGCCAGCGGGGGAAGCGATGGCTTGTGGTGTTCCTGTCATTTCTAGCGATGGCGGAGCCTTGCCAGAAGTGGTTGGTGATGCGGGGATCATGGTTCCTGCAGGTTCAGCCGCTGATTTGGCAAAGGCGATAGCGAGGTTGTTGGATAGCCCTGCCGAACGAAAAGCATTTGCCCAAAAAGGTCTGCTACGGGTTGCCGCATCGCTAACATGGGAAAAAGCGGCGCAAAAGACGGTGGATGTTTACCGCGAGGTTATCGGTGCTAACCATAGATTTTGAAAGGCTATCGCTATTTCCAGGGGATTACTTGCTGGATGCTGGTTGCGGTACGGGAAGGCATATCTGCCATGCTTTCCAAAACTGCGGACTGCATGTCGTCGGTGTTGATACCAACGAGGCGGATTTAGCTCACGCTATCTTTACTCTCCAAGCGTTATCAACTCAGCAAAGTAGCAGTTGGCGCATAGAGCTAGCAGATATAGCCAAGTTGCCCTTTCCCGCTGAGACTTTTGATGCGATTATCTGTTCAGAGGTGTTAGAACATATCCCTGATGCTCTGGGTGTACTTAGAGAACTTTTGCGAGTGCTTAAGAGGGGTGGTGTAATGGCGATTTCCGTGCCTAATTTTTTACCCGAGCGGATCTGCTGGTTTCTCTCCGCGGAATACCACAATGAAGAAGGTGGGCATATTCGGATTTATAAGAAAAAAGAGTTAAAAAACTATCTTTGTGAAGTTGGCTTAATCCACGAAGGAATGGCCTATAAACACGGGCTACATTCGCCGTATTGGTGGCTCAAATGCTTGGTGGGGCATAAGCGGGAAGACAGTAAGATGGTTAACGGTTATAAGAAATTCTTGGAATGGGATATCATCGAAAAGCCAATGATCACCAGGACGCTTGATCGTTTGCTGAGTTTTTTTATCGCCAAGAGTATCGTTTTGTATGCGAGGAAACCATGGTGAACGCTAGTTGCGAGCTTGATATAAAGAAAATAGCCCTGTTTATCGCCAGCGTACAAAAAAGAAGCGGCGAGATTCCCTGGTCCGAAGGGGGCAAGACCGACCTATGG
The DNA here is from genome assembly GCA_021737325.1 of Deltaproteobacteria bacterium. Lineage (GTDB taxonomy): Bacteria > Desulfobacterota > Syntrophia > Syntrophales > JAIPED01 > JAIPED01. The sequence goes on along the minus strand of JAIPED010000006.1, from coordinate 18,338 downwards.
GACCATATCGAAAGTGCTATGGGCCTAACGGTAGGGGGTTTCCATGAGGAGGCAAAACGGGCGTATCTTTGGGCGCGAGAAACACAGTTGGAGGACGGTAGTTGGTATTCCGCGATGCATAATGGCGAAATTACAGATTTTTCTAAGGAGAGCAATTTTTCCTCCTACATTGCTGTAGGAGTTTTGCACCACTACCTAGCTACTGGCGATATTGGTTTTGTCAAATCCACATGGGAGATGGTTAGAAGAGGTGTCGCTTTTGCCCTTTCCTTGCAAGCGCCAAGCGGTAAGATATATTGGGCAAAGGATCCGCAGGGGAAGATTGACAAAATGGCGCTGTTAACAGGATCAAGCTCGGTATTGATGAGCCTCAAATGCGCTATTTTTCTAGGCTCGCTGTTAGGCAAGGCGGAGCTGCTAGCAGCTTGGTTAATGGCGGCGCAAAGGTTGCAGGATGCAATTCGCTATAAACAGAAATTGTTCAGCAAAGAAAAAGCGCGTTTTTCCATGGATTGGTACTATCCCATTCTCTGTGGAGCGGTGAGGGAAAGAGCGGCACATTATCGTCTTAACAAGTGTTGGGATACATTTTTTCAAGAGGGATTTGGTGTGCGCTGTGTTTCCGACCAGCCCTGGGCGACGATGGCGGAAACGGCGGAATTAGCCATAAGCCTTTGCGCGATGGGAGAGTTCGTCGCGGCACGAAGGGTTTTCCATTGCTTGTTGGATAAGTGTTACGACGATGGTTCTTTTTGGATGGGAGTTACTTTTCCCGATGGCGTCATCTGGCCTGCAGAAAAAACTACATGGACGGCGGGAGCAGTACTTATCTGTGCCGATACCATTTATCGCCTTACCCCAGCGCACTGCCTTTTTTATCACAGCTTTTGGGATAGTGTTTTTAGCGCGAAAGAATTGGGGAAAAGCGATTTTAGCTATCATGGCGAAGGGGCGGTACGACTGTGAGGAGGGATCACCGTCCGTATTTTCTCAAACGCGCCGACATTGCGTGGCAAAGTTGGTTTACCCGAAAATACCTTGCGCCCCAACTGGAGCATCTAGGCAAGGGGGCACATTTTATCAAGCCGTGGTTTGTGGAAATTTTTGGTAGCAACATTACCATTGGCGATTACGCCACCGTCATTGCCACCGTTGATAAAAGAGTAAGGTTAACCGTTTGGAGTGGTTTTGCTAATCACGGAAAAATTTCTATAGGGAATTACTGTTTAATCTGTCCTGGGGTGCGTATCTTATCTTCGCGAGAAATATCCATCGGCGACGGTTGTATGCTCGCCCAAGGGGCGCTGATTAGCGACTCCGATTGGCATGGAATCTATGAACGGGACACCGCCATTGGAAAATCCGGTAGTGTCAAAATTGGCAAAAATGTTTGGGTCGGTGATGGCGCGATTGTCGGTAAAGGTGTGGAAATAGGTGAAAATAGCATTGTTGGCGCGGGGGCGATTGTCGTCAAGGATGTTCCTCCTAATGTGATTGTTGGTGGCAATCCCGCGAGGATAATTAAACATCTCGACACGACAAAAGAGATCCGTAGCCGTGAACACCTCTTTCGCGATCCTCATCGCCTAGTTCACGATTTTAATATCATTGACCGTGAATTGTTGAAGCATAATAGTTTTGTCGGTTGGCTCCGTTCCCTGTTTTTCCCCCGACGAGGAGACTAACATGAGAGTTGCCCTATGCGCCCCGCGCTATCCCCTTTCCGAGGCACCATCGCCGCCTTTGGGATTATCCTATGTGGCGGCGGTTTTTCGTGAGCAGGGTGCTGAGGTGAAGATCTTTGATTATATAGTTGCAAAGTACAGCAAAGAAAAACTGGAAGGGCAACTACGGAAGTTTTCTCCCGATGTTCTTGGTGTGGGAAGTGTTACGATGAATATCCATCATGCGCTGGAAATTCTCGCCGATGCCAAGGATATCAATCCTGAGATAACGACATTTATGGGAGGTCCCCATGTGTCGTTTTGTGCGGAGGAGATTTTGCAGCAAAATTCCTTTGTCGATTTAATAATTATTGGTGAGAGTGAAGGAACCATAAGAGAATTATTGCCGCTACTGAAAGCGCCTTCGCGTTGGAGCAATGTCTGCGGGATTGCCTTTCGTGATCATGGCGGAATTGTAATAACTCCCACAAGGCGATTGCTGGAAAATATTGATAACATTCCCCTACCAGCGCGGGATTTATTGCCGTTATCGCGCTACAAAGCCTTGGGTTTTCCAATTAGTATGCTTACTTCCCGCGGATGCCCATATAAGTGCATTTTTTGTCAGGGACGCAGGCTTGTTGGTGCTGAGCCTAGGCTGAGAGCGCCAAGGTTGGTGGTGGATGAGATTGAGAGTATCCTCGCCTTGGGGTTCGACCGCATTAACATTGCCGACGATCTTTTTATGATTAATGCCCAACGGGCGCAAAGCATTTGCGAAGAAATCATTAGACGAGGCTTGAATTTTACCTGGAGTGCTTTTGTCCGTGCCAACACCGTTGATGGGGAAACCATGCGCTTGATGAAAAAAGCGGGGTGTTCAGCCGTAAGCTTTGGAGTAGAAAGCGGCAATCCGAAAATACTAAAAGAAATTAAAAAAGGAATAACGCTGGAGATGGCGCGCTCGGCGGTAAAGATTTGTCAAGACGCAGGGCTGGTGGTGCTGGTGTCTTTTATTGCGGGGCTCCCCTCTGAGACGGCGCAGACACTACGAGCAACGAAAGAATTTGCCGATAGTATAGGATGCCATTACGGTTTTCATATCTTGGCACCATTTCTGGGGACGACCATTCGAGAAGAAGCGGGCAGGTACGACATGGAAATAATTAGCGATGATTGGTCGCTTTACGATGCCAACCATGCCGTAACGCGGACATCATCCCTTTCTCCAAAGGAAATTGAAGGGTTTGTACATAATTTTGAAGACGAACTAAATGTTATCTGGCAAGAGCAGGTTCGTTGCTGGCGTAAAAAAATTAATTCTCCTGAAGTGGAAATGCGGGTTGAGGGTCATCAGCGGATGAATCTCATCTTCCAATTGCTTACGGAAGATTGGTTTGATGATTATTCCCCCAACGGCGAGACGATGGCAACTGATATCTGTCAGCAAATCGCGCACAATACCGGCTTTGAAAGAGGTTTTGTTAGCGAGGTTATCGCCAATCTGCTGGCGAGGAGACTTATCATGGCGGAAAGTGGTGGTGGTTATCGCTGGGCATAGTAACGGTTAATAGCCGGTGCAAATGTATCGGCGGTTGTTGTATTCCATGCTCTACTTTCCGAATGGGAGAAGAACGACTTCCCACCTCAAGCCAGTGCCCCTTGACACTAGCGCCAACTGTGACTATTGCGCCCCAGAATTTGAAAAAATTGGTGAGGTAATGAACCCAGAGCAAAAGCTACCTACGACAAAATGGAGCTACCATGGTGAGCAGCCAGAATTATGCGAAGAGCTCGCCGATTCGTTATCCATAGGTGCCATTGTTTCTCGTGTCTTGATTAACAGGGGTGTTGATTCTGTTGATAAATGCAAAAAGTTTTTGTCCCCATCCCTAAACGATATGCACAACCCTAACCTAATGCAGGATATGCTCAAGGGTGTTGAGCGCGTTATTCAGGCGGTAACCAATGGCGAAAAGATAACGATTTATGGTGATTACGATGCCGATGGTGTTACTTCCGTAGCACTACTGGTGCTTTTTTTGCGTACCGTTGGGGCTAAAGTGAATTACTACATCCCTGATAGGGTTAGCGAAGGCTATGGCCTGAACAAACAAGCAGTGGCTAACCTAGCCGAGCAAGGAACATCTTTGCTCATAACCGTTGATTGCGGCATATCCGACTATGATTGCGTGGTTATGGCCAAAGCCGTCGGAATGGATGTTATCATTGTTGATCATCATGAGGTTCCTAAGCAGATACCCCCCGCTTGTGCTATCATTAATCCCCTACGCCCTGATTGTCGATTTCCCTTTAAGCAACTCGCAGCGGTGGGGATTGTTTTTAATTTTGTGGTTTCGCTCCGCGGAGCGATGCGGCCACTGGGATTTTGGTCTGATAATAGTTATCCTAACTTGAAAGAATATCTGGATTTGGTGGCAATTGGCACCATTGGCGACATAGTTCCCATTGTTGATGAAAATCGCCTCTTCGTTAAGTTTGGGCTGGAATTAATGTCTTCACAAAGGCGGATAGGGATCAGGGCGCTCAAGGAGATCGTCGGCTTGGATAGGCAGACTATAGATATTTCCCAATCCTCTTACATCCTTATACCTAGAATAAATGCTGCGGGGAGAGTTGCGAAATCTGATGATGCGGTAGATCTCTTTCTTAGCGAAAACATGGAAGAAGCCAAAAAGCTGGCGCAAAGGCTGGATTCATTTAACAGGAAAAGGCAAGAAATAGAACGAGGAATCCTCAGCGATATCACACGAAGGATAGAGAGAATTGGCGATATCGGTAGGTTAAAATCCCTCGTCTTTGCTTCAGAGAATTGGCATCCGGGGGTTATCGGTGTTGTCGCGTCGCGCATTGTAAACAGGTTTTTGCGTCCCACCTTTGTTATAAGCGTTAAGGGTGGGGTGGGAAAAGGATCGGGGAGAAGCTTTGCGGGGATCGATATCTATCAGAGCCTGTGCGAGTGTGATTCGCTCCTCCTATCTTTTGGCGGTCATCGTAACGCGGCGGGAATATCCATCAGGCAACAAAACATCGAAAAGTTCAGCGCGAGCATTAACGAATCCATTGCCAACTCTTCTTCTTCAGGAGATTTTATTGCCAAGACCATCATTGATGCCGCTTGCCCTTTGAAGGATATCAACGATGGTTTGGTTTCACAACTGAGCCTGCTTGCTCCCTTTGGTTCCGGCAATCCAGAGCCAATTTTGTGTTCACATGGGGCACTAGCAAAATCCTTAACCGTGGTTGGTAACAACCACTTAAGGATGCGTTTAGGAACAGATGATGGCACAAGCCTTGATTCCATTTGGTATGGAAGGGGTAATTTTTTGAAGAGTATCTCCAACACGCCCCTTGCTGTGGCGTTTAATCCACAAATGAGCCACTGGAAGGGACAAAGTGGGATTCAATTAAAAATGTTCGATATTGATCCTTTATAGCGGAGGCATGCCAGTGAATTTCCCCACAACTACAGGAACATTAGAGGCATATTTCACGGAAATAAACCGTTTCCCCCTTTTAACACCACAAGAGGAGTTTGAACTTGCCGTCAGCTTCAAACGGGATAGCGATATGCTTGCGGCAGAGAAGCTGGTGGTTTCTAACCTGCGCTTTGTCGTTAAAATCGCCATGGAATACGATAGCCACGGCATGAAGCTGGCTGATCTTATTCAAGAAGGCAATATTGGCTTAATGCACGCCGTAAAAAAGTTTGATCCTTACAAGGGGTATCGGCTAATTTCCTACGCTGTTTGGTGGATTAGGGCCTATATCCAGAATTTTATCATCAAAACTTGGTCACTTGTAAAAATCGGCACAACGCAAACGCAGAGGAAGCTATTTTTTAAGCTCAACGACGCGAGGAGACAACTGGAGGCTATCGCCCAGAAAAATCCAGAGTTCGCCGAGATTGCGGAAAAGTTTGGCGTAAAAGAAAGTGAAATCGCCGAAATGAGTGGTAGGTTAGGCATGAGAGATCTCTCTCTTAATACGGTAGTTGGTGATGACGATAGCGCCGAACACATTGATTTTCTTGCTTATGAAGGAGATAACCAGGAGACGATTTTAATAAGAAAAGAAGAAATTGGTTTGGTTAAAGATGGCATTGGCGAAGCCTTGGAAAAACTTACGGAGAAGGAACGCTACATCATCGTAAACCGAGTCATGGCGGATGAGCCGGAAACTTTGCAAGAGATCGGCGATCGCTACGGAATAACCAGGGAGAGAACCCGACAGTTGGAACAACAGGCGCTTAAAAAGCTCTCAATTGCCCTGCCGTATCTCGACCAAGAAAGAAAGCTGTTAACCCAATAGCGAATGTACCCGTAAGCATATCCTCTGTGTTGTTGTTCCATAACCAAAAAGGCAATTTAGGATTGCAAAAAAATTATGAAAGTGGCACGGGGCACCACGCACCTGTGGGGGGAAGTCCCGTGCTGGCAGTTCGTGGCCTTTTAGTAGCCTGACTGTGATTGAGAGGGCGAAGCTCCATCAAGCCGGTGAATTAGAGAAGAAATGGAGGTACGCATGAACACGGTGGAACACGGAAATGAAGAAATCGCTCTTCATGACATTTGGTGTGCGATAGTTAATCACAAGGTGTTGATTGTCGGCATTTTCGCAGTGGCGATGATAGGAGTTTTAATAACGAATTCAATCTTGCGGGATGTCTATCGTGTGCAGGCGTTCTACAGCATTTTAGATAGGGGAAACGGTAATCTATACTACGATAGTTCTTTAACAGCGCAAGATTTCGCCGAAATTTTTGGCAAATCAGAGTATAGTGACCAGAATTTGCTACAAAAAATATTTCCCGATAATCACCCTTTTATTGATGATATCCAGATTGCGGCGGTGAAGTCTGTAGGCGGATCTAAAACTAATGTGATAACTGTTACTCTTGATGCTTATGACAGGGAAAAACTTTCTACATCTCTTAATGAATTTAGCGTTTTTGTTAACAAACACCCAGTTGTTAAAAGGAGTATGCAATTACGCGAGGAAGTTATCAAAAAGCGCATTGCGGAGTTGGAAACCAACCTCAGCGAAGCCAACAAATTGTCCCGCAACTTTAAGGGCATGTTGCAACAAGGCAGGGTATTAACAATTGGTTTTAATCCCGTCGAAATAGAGACAAAGATTTCTGATATGAGAATTATAAAACTTGAATTAGAAAAGGAATTGGAGTTTCTTTCTGCAATACAACCACTGGAAATTCACTTTTACAGCGATGCGGTAAAGCCTCGTAGGTTATTAAATATCGCTGTTACGGCTGTCTTTAGTTTGTTTCTCGGCATCTTTCTCGCAGTTATTTTTGACCATTCTCGGAGGAAGAGGGCAAACTAACATATTAATTATTAGAGCTATTATGTTGGCCATACTTGGGTAGCACCTGCTACTGTTGATCTGGGCACGAATTAGGTCGGAGCAAATGAAAAACTATTTAGTAACAGGTGGATGTGGTTTCATTGGCACAAATTTCGTCCGTCGCGTTATGATGACGCAACCGGGCTGGCGCATTATCAATCTGGATGCGCTTACCTACGCGGGGAATTACGGGAATATTTGTGATATTGACGGAAATGGCAGGCATGAATTTGTAAAGGGAAGTATTTTAGATGAGGCGTTGTTAAAAAGAATTTTTCAGGAAAACGAGCTTTCTGGAGTCATTCATTTTGCTGCCGAGTCGCATGTTGATAGGTCTATATGGGGACCAGCCGCTTTTGTCGAGACTAATATTAACGGCACATTTCGCCTCTTACAAATGAGCCTTGAATTTTGGAAGTCTAATGCTGTTGCTCCAGATTTTCGTTTTCTTAATGTTTCTACCGATGAAGTCTATGGTAGTCTTGGACCGACAGGTTATTTTACTGAAGCAACCCGCTATGATCCATCTAGCCCCTACTCAGCTTCAAAAGCTGCTAGCGATCATTTTGTTCGTGCTTATCACCGCACCTTTGGTTTACCGACGCTGATAACAAATTGCTCCAACAATTATGGTCCTTATCAATTTCCGGAAAAATTAATACCACTGATGATCCTCAACATAATCAATGAGCAACCCCTGCCAGTTTATGGCGATGGTAGGAATGTCAGAGATTGGCTGTTTGTTGAAGATCACTGTGATGCGCTAATTGCCGTCATTGAGAAGGGCGCGGTGGGCGAGACATACAATGTTGGAGGCAATGAAGAAAAAACAAATATCGCAATTGTCAACTTGCTGTGTGACACCTTGGATAGCAGATTAGGACGCGGTAGCGGAAACTCGTGCCGCTTGATAAAGTTCGTTGCGGATCGCCCTGGTCATGATCTGCGCTATGCTATTGACGCTATGAAAATACTCCAAGAACTGGGTTGGTCACCTAAATTCAGCTTTGCCGAAGGCATATCCCGTACAATAGACTGGTATTTAGAGAATACTGATTGGGTTTCTTCAGTGGTATCAGGTGAGTATCAGCGCTGGATGAATATAAACTATTCCGTCAGAAAATAGATAATGGGGAAAAAGTGAAAGGGATTATTCTTGCGGGAGGTGCGGGGACGCGCCTTTATCCAATAACCAAGGTTGTTAGTAAGCAGTTGTTGCCGGTTTATGACAAGCCGATGGTTTATTACCCCCTGTCTATACTAATGTTAGCGGGAATCCGAGAAATTCTCGTTATCTCAACACCCGATGATTTGCCCAGCTATAAAAAACTTTTGGAAGACGGTTCGCAATGGGGCATCTCTTTGTCCTACGCCGAACAGCCTTACCCTGGTGGGTTAGCACAGGCTTTTATTATTGGTCGTGATTTTATTAAAGGCGATGATTGTTGCTTAATTCTGGGCGACAATATTTTCTATGGTCACGGTTTGGCAGAGCAGTTAACCACCACGGTTGCCAATAACAAAGGTGCTACAGTTTTTGCCTATTGGGTACGAGATCCTCAGCGATATGGTGTTGTTAGCTTTGATGCGCATGGCAGAGCCGAAACGATAGAGGAAAAGCCAGAGAAGCCAAAATCAAACTGGGCGGTAACGGGTCTTTATTTTTATGATAGAAAAGTGGTTGAATATGCCTCCACTCTGAAACCCTCTGCAAGGGGGGAATTAGAAATAACGGATATTAACCGTATTTACCTTAATCACGGCGAATTGAATGTTGCCATTCTCGGAAGGGGTGTTGCTTGGCTTGATACAGGCACCCATGATTCATTAAACCAAGCTTCGCTTTTTATCTCCACAATTGAAGCGCGTCAGGGGCTTAAAATCGCCTGCTTGGAGGAAATAGCCTACCGCAAGGGATTTATCTCTGCCGCGGATGTTCTGCGTATGACCCAACCAATGCGAAACAACGACTACGGTAGCTATCTCATCAACATGATTAGGCAGGAAGCATAATATGCCCTTTTCCTTTCAGCCATTGGATATTCCCGAAGTTATAGTAATCACCCCTAAAATTTTTCCTGATGAGCGGGGATATTTTAAAGAATCTTTTAAGGGGTCCGATTTCCAGAATGTTGCTTTGCCTGAACATTTTGTTCAGGATAATATCTCCTTTTCAAGGCAAGGCGTTCTCCGAGGGCTTCACTACCAAAAAGAGCCTAAGGCACAAGGGAAGCTGGTTTCGGTTATTAGTGGCACCGTTTGGGATGTCGCTGTTGATATGCGACCAGAGTCTTCCACATTTAAGCGGTGGGTGGGGATTGAACTAAATGATGATAACCACAAGATGGTTTATATTCCCGTCGGTTTTGCCCATGGTTTTCTAACGCTCAGCAAAAGCGCCTATTTTCTCTACAAATGCACAAATGAATATAGCCCGATGCATGATGCCGGAATTCGCTGGGACGACCCTGAGATAGCCATTTCTTGGAATGTTAAAAACCCCATACTGTCGCCTAAAGATGCCGCACTGCCAAGGTTGAGCGATGTTTTGGAGGAGCTATAACGAGGTTTTCATGATTTGGCTTGTTGGAAATAGAGGGATGTTGGGTGCGGAGGTTGAAGATATTTTAAGGCAAGGGCAGGTTAGCTACATTGCTAGCGATAAGGAAGTTGATATAACTAATGCTGAGCAACTTCAGCGGTTTGCAAAACCGAGAGCAATAGACTGGATCATTAATTGTGCGGCATACACGGCGGTGGACAAAGCTGAAGAGGAGCCGATTATAGCATTCAAGATAAATGGCGAGGGAGTTAAGAATCTTGCCGAGCTGGCAAAGAATAAGAAATCCCGTTTGATTCACATTTCTACCGATTATGTTTTTGATGGGACAAAAATCGGTGAATATACAGAGAGCGATACACCCAATCCTCTGGGTGTTTATGGCAAGAGCAAGTTATTAGGAGAAAAGAATATTCAAGAGACGATTGATGAGTTCTTCATTATTCGTATTTCCTGGCTTTATGGACGGTATGGGGCGAATTTTGTTCACACAATGCAACGGCTTTTTCGTGAACGAGAGGAAATTGGTGTTGTCGCTGATCAATTGGGTTCACCGACCTCGGCAGTCGATATAGCGCAACTACTTGTGAAAATAGTTGGCGATGATTCTAAAAAATACGGCATTTATCACTTCTCCAACGAAGGCGTAACATCGTGGTATGACTTTGCCTGCGAGATATATCGTCTTTCCCGCGAAATTGAGGGGAAAGAGGTTGCCATTAAAAGACTTGCCAGCGTCGATTATCCCACCAAGGCGCAACGCCCCAAAAACTCGGCGATGTCTAAAAAAAAAATAAGAAAAGAGATAGGAGCAGAGATACGACCATGGAAGCAATCGTTGAGCGACTATCTTTTATCTAACAGTAGTAGTTACTAAACGAAAAGATTAGAGATATTCAGCCAGAATGCGGATGATATCAAAGTTTTTCCGCATAGATTTTTATTGTCGGTTATTGCGATATTAAGCGAGGATTGGAGCAGAGGCGATGAAGTCGGAGTTGATGAGAAAGATAAGCGATAAAAGCGCGGTTGTAGGCATTATCGGACTTGGTTATGTAGGGCTACCATTAGCGATAGAGTTTTGCCGAGCGGGTTTTCAGGTAATTGGTTTTGATCTTGATGTGGAAAAAGTTGACACTCTTACAGAGGGTAAATCGTACATCAAACATATCGAAGCGGAGCGCATTTGCGCCATTACACAATCGTTCGTGCCGACAACGGATTTTTCCAAGCTTCCTACTGCTGATTGTTTGATCATTTGTGTGCCAACACCTTTGGGTACCCATCGCGAGCCTGATATGCGTTTCGTTTTTGATACGACCAAGACAATAGAGCAATATCTGCGTCGGGGGCAGCTAATTTCGTTGGAATCCACTACCTATCCAGGAACAACCAGTGAGGATATGCGTGCCATTTTGGAGAAGAAGGGTCTGAAAGCTGGTGAAGATTTTTATCTTGCTTACTCCCCCGAGAGAGAGGATCCAAATAACGCTGATTTTTCCACAGCGATAATTCCCAAGCTGGTAGGTGGCCATACTCCCGCTTGTCTGGAGCTGGCGCTGGCGTTATACGGCAGTGTTATTGAGAAGATGGTAGCGGTTTCTTCCCCGAGTGTGGCGGAAGCAGCGAAGCTTTTAGAGAATATTTACCGTGCGGTAAACATTGCCTTGGTCAACGAATTAAAAATGCTTTTTGATAAAATGGGCATAGATGTTTGGGATGTTATCAACGCGGCAAAAACAAAGCCTTTTGGTTTTCAGGCGTTTTATCCCGGGCCTGGTCTTGGTGGGCATTGCATACCGATAGATCCCTTTTATCTAACATGGAAGGCGCGGGAATACGCTTTTTCCACCCGCTTTATTGAACTCGCCGGGGAGATAAATTCGTCAATGCCTGAGTATGTTGTGCAAAAAACGATTGCTGCATTAAATGCCCGTAAAAAGCCGATTAACGGCGCGAAGGTTTTACTCTTGGGAGTTTCTTACAAAAAAAACATTGATGATCTTCGTGAATCACCATCTTTGGAATTGCTGGAGATGTTGATTACCCGCGGTGCGCAGGTGGATTACAGCGATCCCTTTTTTCCCGTCCTGCCACAAACGCGTAAGCATAAATTAGCAATGAGATCAGTTAACCTAACGCCACAAAACATCAAGGGTTACGATTGTGTGCTGATTGCAACCGATCATGATGATTTTGATTATGAGCAGATGCAAAAACACGCACAGCTAATAGTTGATACTCGTGGCAGGTACCCTGCTGGTGCAAATGTTGTTAAAGGGTAATATCCTCTGTTGGAGATCTTTAAGAAAGAAGGGATTTCTTTATGTATGATCATATAGAAGGTCGTCGGATTCGCATAGCCGTTGTTGGCTGTGGACGGATCTCTAAAAATCATTTTGTTTCCATTGCAGAGCATGCATCAAACCTTGAACTTGTGGCGGTTTGCGACACGAACAAAGCGGTTCTTGATGACCATGCCAAGCGCTACGATGTTAAGGGATACCAGCTGCTTTCCGATATGTTGCACCAAGAGAATCTTGATGTTGTTGCGCTTTGTGCACCTAGCGGCATACACCCCTCTCAGGCGATCTTGTGCGCCAATAATGGCGTTAGCGTTATCAGTGAAAAGCCGATGGCAACGCGCTGGGCGGATGCTCGGCAGATGGTCAAGGCCTGCGATGATGCAAGGGTACGGTTGTTTGTTGTTAAGCAAAATAGACGCAATTCCACACTACAGTTGTTAAAGCGGGTTATTGAAGAAAAGCGCTTTGGCAAGATTCATTTGGTTCACCTGAATGTTTTTTGGACGCGCCCTCAAGAGTATTACTCTGCCGCTAAATGGCGTGGCACCTGGGAATTTGATGGCGGCGCTTTGATGAACCAAGCGAGCCACTATATTGATTTGTTGGATTGGTTGGTAGGACCCGTTGATACAGTCCATTCCTTCATTAGCACCACCCGCGATATTGAAGCCGAGGATACGGCGGTTTTGAATGTTCGCTGGCGTAATGGCGCGCTTGGTTCCATGGCGGTAACGATGCTTACCTATCCGAAAAACATGGAAGGTTCGATCACGATACTGGGAGAGAAAGGGACTGTGCGCGTTGGCGGTATGGCGGTTAATGAGATTCAGGATTGGAAATTTGCTGATAAACGCGACTACGATGACGAGATAAAGAAGACTAACTATGAAACGACATCGGTTTATGGTTTTGGTCATCCTCTTTATTATAAAAATGTTGTGGATGTTTTTAGGGGTGTTGCCTTACCGGAAACGGATGGTCGTGAAGGATTAAAATCACTAGAAATAATCATTGCCGCCTATCTTTCTGCCCGTGATGGCAGAGCGGTTTCATTGCCTCTGGAGTACTAATGCAAGAAGTGTTCATTCATCCCACGGCGTTAATTGACGAAGGGGCGGTTGTTGGTGCTGGCACCCGTGTTTGGCATTGGACACATATTTGCGGCAATGCCAAGATAGGAAAGGGCTGTTCCTTGGGGCAGAATGTCTTTGTTGCCAATGATGTTATTATTGGTAATAACTGCAAGGTGCAGAATAATGTGAGCATCTACGATGCGATAACGCTCGAAGACGATGTTTTTTGCGGGCCTTCTTGCGTTTTTACCAATGTTTATAACCCTCGAGCGGCGGTATCACGAAAAGATGAGTACCGCCGCACGCTTATTAAAAAGGGGGTAACGCTTGGCGCGAATTGCACCATTGTTTGTGGAATAACGATAAACGAATACGCCTTTATCGGCGCTGGTGCTGTGGTGAACAGAGAAGTGAAGGCTTATGCGCTAATGGTGGGCGCTCCGGCAAGGCAGATTGGCTGGATGAGTGAGTATGGAACGCGCCTAACACTGCCGTTAGGCGGTGATGGAGAGGCTGTTTGTCTGAATACGGGGCAAAGATACTCGCTACACGCGGGAGTTTGTTCTCGCAGTGATTAGGCGATTTTAGCCAGAGCTTTTATGAGCCTCCGCATTATACAGAGAATGCGTGTCTTCTTTTCACTGTTAGTAAGAAAAAGCTATGGGAGTTTCTGAGTGACAATACCCTTTATTGATCTAAAAACCCAATATCAAGCATTAGAAAGCAACATCAACGAGCGCATCTGCCGTGTTTTAGCGCATGGGCAGTATATCTTAGGCCCAGAAGTTCGTGAATTGGAAGAACGGTTAGAAGCCTACACAGGATCTAAACATTGCATAACCGTTGCCAGCGGCACCGATGCTCTGCTCATCAGCCTTATGGCGCTGGGTATTAGGTCAGGTGATGAAGTCATCACCACGCCTTTTACCTTTGTCGCAACTGCGGAGGTTATTGTTCTGCTCGGCGCGACACCCGTATTCGTGGATATTGAAGATGATACTTGTAATATGGATGCTTCACTTATTGAAAAAGCGATAACCCCCCGCACAAAAGCGATTATGCCCGTGAGCCTTTATGGTCAGCCCGCAAATATGGATGAAATTAACGCGATCGCCGCCCGGCACGGCAACATCCCCGTGATTGAAGATGCCGCACAGAGTTTTGGCGCAACATACAAAGGGAAAAAGAGTTGTAATCTTTCCACGATCGGTTGCACCAGTTTTTTCCCTTCTAAGCCGCTCGGTTGTTACGGCGATGGCGGCTCTATTTTTACCAACGATGACGCAATCGCTAAAGCCTGCCGTGAGATTCGCGTGCATGGGCAGAGCCAACGCTATGTGCATACCCGCGTTGGTGTTGGGGGGCGTATGGATACCTTGCAATGTGCCATCGTTTTAGCAAAATTGGAACGCTTTGATTGGGAGGTACAACAACGCCAAAAAAACGGCGCAAGATACAACGAGTTATTGGATCAAGCGGGAATTCGTCGCGTGCAACAAAGACCCAATAGAACCTCCGTTTTTGCGCAATACACCATATTTGTGGAAAATCGCGAAGCAATACAAGCGAAGTTAAAGGATGCGGGTATTCCGACAGCGGTTCATTATCCCGTGCCGCTGAACGAGCAACCTGCTTACAAACACCTTTGCTGTTTTGACTTCATGTCCATATCAATGCAGAACGCTAAGTGGGTGTTAAGTCTGCCCATGGGGCCTGACCTAAAAGAGTCAGGCCAAAACGCGGTTGTGCGTGTTTTGGTTGAAGGACACGGCAGTTGATAGCCAAAGCAAAATCGTTGGTTCAAAAAATACTGCCCAAAAACACCTTTGCCCGCGGGGTGAGCATATTGGTGGGAGGTACGGCAAGTGCGCAGATATTGCTGGTGCTGGCCGCGCCGTTGCTTACGCGCCTCTACAGCCCTGAAGATTTTGGTCTTCTTGCGGTGTATGCTAGTCTGTTGGCTTTGATTGGTGTGGTTTCCTGCCTACGCTACGAACTGGCGATTCCATTGCCGGAAAACGATCAGGAAGCCGCGAATGTCGCGGCGCTATGCCTGATTTTGGTTGCGATTAGCAGTCTTCTAACTGTGTTATTGGTGGTCTTGCTCGGTGAGGCCATAGCCGTAACCCTGAGTGTTCCCAAGCTAGCTAACTATTTCTGGCTATTGCCCGTTGGTGTGTTGGTAAGCGGCGCCTATTCGGTGTTTAGCTACTGGGGAATTCGTACCAAGCGTTTTACTACCATTGCCGCCACTAAACTACGCCAAGCAATTGCCATGCTGGCAATTCAATTAGCGGCATACAAACTTGGTGGCATTGCACTGCTGTTCGGACAGGTGGCGGGTCAGGGCGTGGGGACGACCAGTCTGGCGCTACCGGCGTTGACGAGTCCGAATTTCCGGCATATTAGTTGGCAGGGCATCCTGCTTGCGAAAAGGCGGTACCGGCGGTTTCCACTTTTTTTGACGTGGGATGGCCTTCTTAATACTACGGGAACTCAACTGCCGCCTATATTATTCGCAGCCCTGTTCGGGCCGGTGGCATCTGGCCTATATTCTTTAGCCCATAGAGTTATTTCTCTGCCAGCGTCGCTCCTTGGTGACGCCATTGGTCAGGTCTTTTTCGGCAATGCCGCCGAAACATACCGTGCTGGGCAGCACGGCCCATTGGTTTCTCAATTGCAAGCCAAGCTCATCCATATCGGCATGCCGCTGGTTCTTATTCTAATACTGTTGGGGCCGGATCTATTTGCTCTTGTCTTTGGCGAGCAGTGGCGCCAAGCTGGAGAATTTTCGCGTTGGATGGCGCCGTGGTTGTTCTTCGGTTTTGTCTTTTCTCCCCTGAGTACTTTATTTGCGGTAATGGAACGCCAAAAACAATTCCTAATGCTTCAAGCCATTCTGTTTATAACGCGCTTAGTAGCGATTGGCATCGGAGCTTATATCGGTAATCTGTCGGTCATGATTATGCTGTTTTCGGGAGTTAGCGCGATATGTTACTTCGGCTTCCTTTTCTGGGTGGCACACCTAGCGGGCAATCGCGCACAAAGTATATATCAGCCATTGTTGGTCTCCCTTGGGTTGGCTTTAGTAGCCATTGTCCCGCTAATGATTGCCATCATCGTTCCTTATATTTCTCCACTCGCTTGGGCTGTCGCACTGCTGAGCACGGCGGTTTTGTTAGTTGCGTATTATTGGAAATTGTTGCGCAAGGCTTATTGACAGCAGTGGAAAAAAGTTGCGAAATTATGGATCAAATGCGACCATCCCTCACTTGCCTTTCATGTCAACAGTAACGAAAGAAAGAATCATTTTTGATTTACGCTGTCTGGGTGTTGAGCCCGGTGACACCATTTTAATTAGAGCTTCACTAAGTGAAGTTGGTCATCTGCTCAGTGGAGCGAATGCTTTTATTGATGCCTTGCTTGAGATAGTTGGCACTGAGGGGACTATTGTTTCTCTTGCGTTTACAGGCGGAGTTTTTTTGAGAAAGCCGAAAAAAGAGCATGCTTTTAATTTAAGTAAAAAAAGTTACGCTGGGGCTCTTCCGAGCGCTATGCTTGAGCGTAGAGACGCGCACAGAAGCAGGCATCCGATGTGTTCTTTTGTTGCAATTGGTAAAAATGCAAAGGGTATTACGGGGAATCATGATGAGAGTTCTCCTGCTTATGAGCCAGTCCGTAAGATAGCAGAATTGGGTGGTAAGTGCATATTGGTGGGATGCGTAAAAAGTAGCCCATGTTTTACAACAGCTCACTTGGCGGAAGCGGATCTAGGATATTTGAAGCGGTTTCCAATTATGCCGTGGTTGAGTTCTGTGTACTATGAAACGGTCGATGGCGATGTGAAGTTATTCAGGCGAAGAGATCCTGGTTTCCAATAGCTTTTATAAGTTTTATGCGCTGTATGTTAGGGAAGGCATACTTAGATCGGGCTTTGTCGGCAAAGTGTACTCAATACTGGCGCCCGCCAAGGAATGTTATGCGATTGATGTGGAAGCGCTTCGTAACAATTCCAAATTTAGTATCTGTGATTCTAAGGACTGTTGGACATGCAATGCTGGACGATGGGACAGGATCCTGCGCATGCCTGCATACTATGCGCGGAAAATGGCAAAGAAAATCTGTAGTAAGTTACCCCGGTAACTTAATTGTTTGTGAGGCACCTAAGAATGTCTGTATCAGTTGGCTTGAGTGCCGACATTTTGTTGTATGTAGCGCTTGCCAAGTAACGCATCCTAGATAAGCGCAGTTAACCACGAGTAAAAAGTTATGTTGATAATCTCCCGATCAACCACGATGATAAAACTCAGTTTTTGATGCATGTTCTCCGCATGTACCTCGAAGGAAGTAACTGTTCTTCAGGTTTCTTATCTGTTGCAGGTACTGTAACTATTCCATTATGTGCAGCCGTTCCAAAATTAGTTTTTTTGAACAAGTGCGGACATGAAATTGGCATACACCCGAGCTACATGACCTACAAGGGTCCAGAGCAGACAAAGTGCGAAGCGGATACGCTACGCCGTATCCTGAACGAAGAAGGTATTGCTATTCGGGTTTCGGTGGGCGACAGCACTCCTTGCGCTGGCAGACTGTGCAAACCGCCCGGAACTGGGAAGCTCTTCCGGCATGAGCTATTATTCCACCTTATCTTATGCAGATCGTCCAGGTCTTCGGTGTGGCACTAATCATGAGTTCGCGCTGTTTGATACCGAGCGGTGGCGCTCGGTGAAGCTAAGGGAGCGGCACTGGTACTGATGGATTGCTCTCTTATTGATGAACGCTACATGGGCATGGGGTACACCAAAAATGCGCTATGCTATGCGCATACACTAAAACAAAAGGGCAAGATTAGCTGGCGGCAAATTCACACTGCTCTGGCATAACTCGTTCTTTCAGAAATCTGCCGCTTACCGCTTTTACCAAAATTTAATTCAAGGTTAATCAGAAAACATGAAAGTAGTCACTGTCATCGGTGCTCGTCCGCAGTTTATCAAAGCAGCGGTTGTCTCGCGTGTTCTTCGTGAACATCGCTGTAATATGCACGAGATCATAGTTCATACGGGGCAACATTTTGATGCAAACATGAGCGATGTGTTCTTTAACGACTTAGATATCCCGCATCCGAATTATCACCTCGGCATTGGCGGTGGCACGCATGGCCAAAATACTGGGCGCATGATTGAGGCGGTTGAGAGTGTTTTACTATTTGAGCAACCAAATTGGGTACTGGTCTATGGTGATACAGACTCAACACTGGCTGGCGCGTTGGCGGCGGTAAAACTACATTTCCCCGTGGCGCATGTTGAAGCTGGATTGCGCTCTTTCAACCGCAGTATGCCAGAAGAGATCA
>JAIPED010000056.1 GCA_021737325.1 Deltaproteobacteria bacterium | reverse complement strand
CAGAATATGCTGAAATTCTTCAGACATTTCTTCCACTAGTTTTTTGTCCACGAGGACAACGCGGTTTTCCATCTCGCTTAAGACCTCGATTAACGGCATTTCCACGCTGGCAAATAGCTCAAAAAGCCCATCCACCCTTAACTTTTGCTCAATATTGTCCGCGAGTTTTAGCAGAACACTTGCCTGCAAGACGGAATTTTTTATCGCTGCTTGTTCGTTGTACTCTTCGGCGAGGACAATCCCCAGCCGCTCCATGGCTACTGCGACAACGCTATAACCTCTTAAAGAGGGATTTAACAAATATGCGCCTATCTGTGTATCAAAGAACACGCCCTCTAATGGCAGTTTATGATTCTGGAATTTTTTTGTAAGAGCTTTGCCATCATGGACAATTTTGCCTACAGTGGCATCAGCGAAAAGCTTAGCTACCTCCTTGCCCTCTTCGCTCAAAAGAAACCCCAAGGGGAAGAAGTAATTCCCCGATAGGGGGCTACTAACGGCGATGCCTGTAATATTTTCTTGCATTGGCATTTGTGCAGGAATCAACGCCAATTTACCACCTTGACGGATAGCCACGCTGGCTTTGTCGGCGGCGCTTTTCGCATCAATGGTTAGATAAGCAACAGCCGTATCGCTCTGTTCCCGCTTTAATTCTTGTAAAAGCGAGCCAAACTCATATAGTTTTAAGAGCGAAAAAATCCCCTCCTGATCTATTGGTCTCATGCTTAACGCATCAATATCATAGCCTATTTTAATATCCGTGCGAATTTGTGCCAGCTGGTAGCTTAATTGTAGGCTGTCAGTATTTTGGCGCAGGCTTTCCTTGACGCGGACATTGGGTATCTTTTCGCAATTGGTCATAATTGCCGCTATGTTACCAAAACGCTCTATTAGTGATGCCGCTCCTTTTTTACCAATTCCCGGAACCCCAGGGATGTTATCCGAAGCATCTCCTGCCAAGGCGATAAAATCGACCACAAAGCGTGGTTCCACTCCGAGAAAATCCTTTACCTTTTGTGCATCATAGCGAACATCCTTCATCGTATCCCAAAGGGAAACATTATCGCCGATTAGTTGCATGAAGTCCTTATCCCCTGAGATGATAACAACCTCGCGGGTATTATTAGCGCAACTCTGTGCCAACGAGCCAATGATATCATCCGCTTCAACGCCGGGGATTTCGATAACGGTTATTCCCATTTTACCGCTAAATTCTTTTATTACCTGCAACTGGGGAAGCAATTTTTCGGGTGTTGGTTTGCGGGTTGCTTTATACTGGTCGTAGATTGCATGGCGGAAGGTAGGTCCTTTGCTGTCAAAAATAACGGCAATATGCGTTGGTTGATGATCGCGCAACATCTTAAAAAGCATTTTGGCGAAGCCGTAGATGGCATTGGTGGGGAAACCATGCGAATTGCTTAACTCTCCGATTGCATGAAAGGCTCGATAGGCATAGTTATTCCCGTCAAGTAAAAACAGCCGATCTCTATTCATCATTATGCCTTTTTAAAATTGTCGATTAGCGCTTTGCCGTCCTTACTGAAATTCCATCTAAGATGCCGTTGACAAAAGCAGGGGAATTTTCCTCCCCATAAGACTTAGCGAGCTCAATGGCTTCATTGATGGAGACCCGAGGGGGAATATCCTCGCAATAAACCATCTCAAAGCAGGCGAGGCGTAAAATAGCCTTGTCGGTTTTAACGAGACGCGCAAAATCCCAGTTATTGGTTTTTGCTATGATCAGTTGATCAATTGCGGAGAGGTTTTGCCAAGTTCCCAATACTAACCGTTGGGCAAAGTCTTGCACGGCTATGGTAACCGCTCCCATGCCTAACTCTTCCATTTCCTCTTTTTCAAACCCGGCAATCAGCAAAAGATGATTTTCCAGCGCCTTTTTTGCATCCGTTTTAGAGATATCCAAAGCATAAAGAACATGAATGGCTATTTCCCGAGCCTGCCTTCTTTGTGTCATATTAATCACGCTTTTAGGGGAATAATTATTAAAGGTTTGTAACAAAAACCCGTCGTTATTTTGCCGACGAATAAGTCGGTTTGGTAGGACGCGGATGCTGCCAGCCTTTACCCGGTTATACCTTTTTTATGAGATCCACCAATTCGATTGCAGCCAGTCCCGCCTCAAATCCCTTGTTGCCCGATTTTGTTCCTGCCCTTTCAATCGCCTGCTCAATGCTATCGGTTGTGAGCACGCCAAAGATGACCGGTACGCCGGTCTCTAATCCCACCGCCGCAACGCCCTTGGAGACCTCCGCGCTGACATATTCAAAATGCGGGGTTGCGCCACGAATAACGGCACCGAGACAGATTACGGCATCAACCTTGCCCGATGTGGCTACCTTGCGTGCAACAAAGGGAATTTCAAAGGCACCTGGAACCTTGTAAATTGTAATATCCTTTTCCTCGGCGCCGGAACGGATCAGGGCATCCACAGCTCCCTCGATGAGTTTGCTAGAGATGAAATCGTTAAACCGTCCGGCGACTATGCCGAACTTCATCCCCTTGGCGATGATTTTTCCTTCGATTATTCTTGGCATTATCTTCCATCTCCTCTTATATTTCTGTTAATATGTGCCCCATGCGGTTTTTCTTTGCGGCTAAATAATCATGGTTGCTGTCGTTGGGTGATATTTCAATAGGTACCCTCGCAGTTATTTTAATTCCGTATCCCTCTAAGCCAATAATTTTTTTAGGATTGTTGGTTAGCAGACGCATTTTTCTTACACCCAAATCGGCTAAAATCTGCGCCCCCATGCCGTAGTCCCGCAGATCCGCCTTAAATCCCAAGGCGATGTTGGCATCCACGGTATCGCACCCGTGTTCTTGCAATTCGTAAGCACGAACCTTGTTAACCAAGCCAATGCCACGGCCTTCCTGCCGCATATAGACGATAACCCCCTTGCCCGCCTCGTCAATCATCCTCATGGCGGTGTGCAGTTGATCGCCACAATCGCATCTCTCAGAGCCGAAGATATCCCCTGTTGCGCATTCCGAATGCACCCGAACTAAAACATCATCATTCGGCCCAATTTCTCCCTTCACCAGGGCGATATGTAAAATGTCATCAACTTTATTTTCGTAGACGATTAATTGGAAATCTCCACCATAGCGGGTGGGCAATTTTGCGGTGGCCGATCGTTGGATCAGCGATTCGTGTCGCATGCGGTATTCGATCAAATCGGCAATGGTGGCGATTTTTAGCTGGTGCTCTTGGGCGAATACTTCCAAATCCGCCATCCGCGCCATCGTGCCGTCATCATTCATTATCTCACAAATAACCCCCGCCGATCGCAAACCAGCCATCCGCGCCAGGTCAACGGAGCCTTCTGTTTGCCCCGTTCTTACCAAAACACCACCTACACGGGCACGAATGGGGAAAACATGGCCAGGACTAACAATATCGCTGGCAGTGGCATTCTCGGCAGTTGCCGCAAGGATTGTGGTGGCGCGGTCAGCGGCGGATATCCCGGTACTAACACCTTTTGCCGCCTCAATAGAGACGGTAAAGGCGGTGCCAAAACGGGAAAGATTGTTACTTACCATCGGATGTAAACCCAGCTTTTCCGCGTGTTCTTCGGTTATCGTCAGGCAAATCAAACCCCTGCCGTAACGGGCCATAAAGTTTATTGCCTCCGGCGTTATAAACTGCGCCGCCATGCAAAGATCCCCCTCGTTTTCACGGTCTTCATCGTCAACGAGAATAATCATCTTGCCATTTTTGATGTCTTCTAAGGCTTCTTTTATTGAGCTTACCGCCATTGTTTCTCCTTATACGAACCCATGTTTTGTTAAAAAATCCGAATCTAGTTTCGTTGTGCGGGGACTATCCGTAAACTTGAGGAACCTCTCCACATACTTGCCGATGATGTCAAACTCAATGTTCAGTACTGACTCGATGGCCTTCCCTCCCAGGGTTGTTGTTTGTGCTGTGAGCGGGATAATGTTCACGAAGAAGGTGTTTTCGCTACAACTGTTGATGGTAAGGCTAACCCCGTCAATGGCGATTGATCCCTTGGCTACTAGGTAACGAGAGAAATCCTTCTCAACCCGCATCTCCATCACCAAAGAACCATCGCGCTGCTGTAAGCCAATTACTGTGCCTACGGTATCAATATGCCCTGTTACTAAATGTCCGCCCAGTCGTGAGCCAAGTTGCAACGCTCGCACAATATTTACACCTGTGCGAATGGGTAGTCTTCCCAAGGTGGTTTTTGCCTTGGTCTCCGCAGAGACAAATGCGCTAACGGAAGAGGCGCTTTTTTTTTCGACAGTTAAACAGGCACCATTTACGGCGATGCTGTCTCCGATGGCAACGCTAGCGGCGGCGAAGGGCAGGGCGATTTCTATCAAGATATCCTCTCCTTTCCTTGTTTTGGCAAGCAAACTACCTTTTCCTTCCACCAATCCTGTAAACAAGCGCTAATCTCCAATTAGCCAACGATTTTAGCTATTTTTCTCTTTTTTGATAAATTGTTTAACCTCGCTCATGAAATCCTCAATATCGCGGAATTCACGATAAACAGAAGCGAAGCGGACATAGGCAACGCCGTCAAACTTGTGCAATTCCTGCATGGCGAGATTACCGATAATAGTGCTGGAGATTTCTGCGGATTGATTTTCCTGCATCACCCGAGCGACAATGTTTTCTTCCATCTCACGAATCTTTTCTACCGATACCGGCCGTTTTTCACAAGCTTTCAACAAGCCCGTGCGAATTTTTTGGGTGTCGAAGGGTTCCCTCCGTCCGTCCTTCTTAACGACCATCGGCAAGACATCTTCAACATACTCGTATGTGGTAAAGCGCTTTCCACAATTAGCGCATTCCCGTCGTCTCCTTATGGCACTCCCCTCACGGCTGACTCGCGAATCGATAACCTTATTTTCCATTGATGGACAAAACGGGCACTTCATTTCATTCCTTGAGCACTGTTATTTCTATCCCCGCTTCTGCAAGCATTTCTGCGGTAAGATGGTCGCTATAGGTGTCTCCACTGATTATCTGCTTAATACCCGAATTAATTATCATTTTTGCACAGATAATGCAGGGGAGGTTCGTGCAGTAAAGCGTAGCTCCTTTTATACTGACACCGTGTAGCGCCGCTTGGATGATCGCATTTTGCTCCGCGTGTAAACCACGACAAAGCTCATGCCGTTCGCCAGAAGGGATATTTAGTTTTTCTCTCATGCAACCAACCGCCGCACAATGTTCTATTCCCGAAGGAGCACCGTTGTAGCCGGTAGCGAGGATTCGCTTATCACGAACTAAAAGCGCACCAACATGCCGCCGCAAGCAAGTTGAGCGACGAGCGATAAGGGAGGTGATATCCATGAAGTACTCATCCCAATCGGGGCGCTTAGTAGGACCAAGAAGGCTCATTCTTTTTCCGTGATACGATTTTTGTATAGAGGAAATTCCTCGCAAAGTTTGCTCACTTCTTTTTTGACGGCCTCTCTCATAGAGGTACTTTCGATATCTGCAAGCACCATAGTGATGAGGCGAGCGATAGTTTTCATCTGTTCTGCCTTCATTCCCCTGGTGGTTAATGCTGGTGTTCCCAGGCGGAAACCGCTGGTTACCTGTGGCGATTGCCTGTCAAAGGGAATGCCATTTTTATTAACGGTTATTCCCGCCTCGTCCAGTGCCTCTTGAGCTTGTTTTCCCGTTAACCCCTTGTTGGTCAAATCCACCAACATTAGGTGGTTGTCGGTACCTCCAGAAACCAGCCGGAATCCATTTTCCTTGAGGGCGTTGGCAAGCGCCGTAGCGTTGGTTAATATCTGTTGTTGATATGTCTTGAAGTCTTCTGAAAGGGCTTCCTTAAAGGCAACGGCCTTGGCGGCAATGATGTGCATCAAAGGTCCGCCCTGCATTCCGGGGAATACGCGGCTATCAAGAGTTTTGGCAAAGAGTTCTTTGCACATGACAACCCCACCTCGCGGTCCACGAAGAGTTTTATGGGTGGTGGTGGTAACAAATTCGCAAAGGGGAACGGGGCTGGGATGTAAATCGGCAACCACCAAACCCGCAATATGGGCGATATCGGCTAAGATAATTGCCCCTACTTCATCGGCAATTTGGCGGAATTGCTGAAAATCAATACGCCGCGGATAAGCGCTTGCGCCAACAACGATCAGTTTTGGACGATGTTCAAGGGCGATTTTTCTTGCCTCGTCAAAATCAATCGTTTCTGTCTCTCGCTTCACCCCATAGTGAACAACATTGTAGAGCCTGCCGGAGAAGTTGGCGGGGCTACCGTGGGATAGATGACCTCCATGGGAAAGGTTCATCCCCATGACGGTATCACCGGGCGCTAGTGTTGCAAAATAAACCGCCATGTTTGCTTGGGTACCGGAATGCGGTTGCACATTGACATGATCCGCGCCAAAAAGTTTCCGGGCTCTGGATATTGCCAATTTTTCTGCTTCATCAACAAATTCACAACCGCCGTAGTAACGCTTGTCTGGATAACCCTCGGCATATTTGTTGGTCATGGTGCTTCCCTGTGCTTCCAGTACGGCCTCGCTGACAAAATTTTCCGAGGCAATAAGCTCCAACTTCCCCGCTTGGCGCTTCGTTTCTTCAAAAATTGTTCTTGCCACTTCGGGGTCTATTTTCTGCAAATAAGACACGGTTTGTTATCTCCTTCCTTCATCGTGATAAAGTGTCTATTCCTTAATGAAATTTAAAAAGGCGTTAAGTGTTTCCGCAGGTTTTTCCAGCATTGGCGAGTGCCCGCAGTCTGCAATAAGAACAACGCGAGAGTTCCCGATGCAACGCTGGAGAATCTCTGCTCCCGAAATATGGGTTAACCTGTCGTTTTGTCCCCAGATGATCAAAGTCTTGGCCTTAATTTTTGAGGAGTCGTTTTCCAGCGCATACTTTTCTTCCTTCCATATTTCGTGGGCAACCTTTTCTCTAAACGAGCTTTCAGCAATGGCCTCGCGGACCAGGTATTCCATTAAAACAAAGGGAATAACGGGTTTTTTATTAAAAACCATGTCTAAAAGTGCATCCATTTCCTCTCGGTTTTTTGGCGATAATACATTTTTTCCTTGCTCCATGAGTAGTTGCATTTCGCTCGGCTGTGCCCCAGCGACGCAGGCGGCATCCAAGAGGGTGAGGGTTTGTACCTTATCTGGGTTATCCGCCGCTAATTTGCCGACGATCGCCGCCCCTAAAGAATTGCCAGCAAAGTGTGCTCTTGCTATCTGCAAAGCGCCAATGAAATCATTCAGGCGTTTTGCTTGACTGGCAACGCTGTAAGAAGCACCATCTTTTTTAGCGCTTTCTCCAAAACCAGGAAGGTCAGGAATGATTATCCGATAATCGTTTCTTAGTCCACTGCCGAATGCCAGCCAATCTTCCTTGCGGGCACCAAAACCATGGAGCAAAACGATAGCCTCTCCCTGTCCGCTTTCCAAATAACTGATGGCATGTCCATCAACGATAATGGTTTTCTTTTCGAAGCCGCTGGTCTTTGCGGCTTTATTGAGCATTGACTTTCCTACAACGGGTGGGACAAAATAATACACAAGGACCGCCAATGGTATGAACACCAACAGTAGCACCACGATTTTTTTTGTCATGCTATTCCTCCTGGGGGCGATATTTTATCAATTTTTAGGATGCGTGTCTGGTGGCGGCCGCCAGCGAAATCTGTTTTTAGCCATGCAGAAACGATAGCTTCCGCCAGCGTGATAGATGTTTTCCTTCCTGCTAAAACTAAAATATTGGCATCGTTGTGTTGTCTGCTTAAAATGGCACTTTCTTCGTCCAGACAAAGCCCCGCTCTTATCCGCGGATACCTGTTAGCCACGATGGACATGCCAATGCCCGAGCCGCAAATAAGGATACCGCGAAGGATACCACGCTTTGCCCCGCCAGATGATACCGCTTCCGCCACCTTCGCCCCAAAATCGGGGTAATCCACAGCTTCCGCGCTATTTGTTCCCACATCAACGAGTTCCAGGTGGGGGAATGAAGCGGAAAGGAAAATCTTAATGGCTTCCTTCAGCGCAAAACCCGCATGGTCAGAGCCGATGATAATGTTGCCGTCTACCCTTGTATCGTTGTTATCCATTTTGGGTGTTATATCCTTGTTATTTTAATTATTCTTGCCAACGCTTAAAAAGCAAGGCGCAATTTGCCCCGCCAAAACCAAAGGAACATGACATAGCCACATCAACGCTCGCTTTACGAGCTATGTTGGGAATAAAATCAATACCCACTCCGTCATCATCGGGGCACTCCCAGTTAATCGTCGGCGGTATAATTCCTGTAACAATTGCCTTTACTGCTACCGCGGCCTCAAAGCCACCGCTCGCGCCGAGCATGTGCCCTGTCATTGATTTGGTCGAACTCACCAATAATCCTGTGGTGGCGTATTTTCCAAAAACGGTTTTAATTGCTTGTGCTTCGTAGGCATCGTTGAGCAAGGTTGATGTTCCATGTGCGTTGACATAGCCCACATCAGTAGGGTTTATCCCGGCATCTCGTAGAGCCATTTTCATACAGTGCACCGCGCCGCTATGGCCTTCAGGAGGGGCGGCGATATGGAAGGCATCAGCGCTACTAGCAACGCCAATTATTTCCGCATAGATATGTGCTCCTCGTTTTCGCGCACTTTCCAACTCTTCTATTACAATTATTCCCGCCCCTTCGGCGATTACAAAACCGTCACGATTGCGATCAAAGGGGCGTGAGGCCTTGGTCGGCTCGTCATTGCGTGAGGAAAGGGTGCGCATTGCAGAAAAACCACTAACGGCAGAAGGGGTTACCGCCGCCTCTGCCCCGCCCGTGATCATGGCTCTTGCCTTTCCTGCACGGATGAACATGGTTGCTATTTCAATAGCGTGTGCGCCTGCCGCGCAGGCCGTGGTTGTACAATTAATGGGGCCTTTGGCGTTTTCTTTGATGGCGACAACACCAGCAGCGATATTGGCAAGCGAACAAGGAACGCCAAAAGGGGAGACCTTGCTGGGAGATGACAAAAGAGCGGTACGATAAACTTCTTCCACGGTGGAAAGTCCGCCCACGGCTGACCCAATAACAACGCCGAGCGACTCTGCGGGGATATGCGAAAGCTGAGCGTCTTCGCAGGCCATTCTTGACGCACCTACCGCGTAGAGGGTGAAATTATCGAACCTACGAGCTTCACTTTTAGATACGAATGGGAGAGGATCAAATCCCTTAACCTCTCCCGCTATTTTAACGGTGTAATTCTGCGTGTCAAACTTGGTGATGCTTCCTATTCCGGACATTCCAGAGCAAAGGGACAACCACGATTCGTCTATAGAATTTCCCAAAGGAGAGACCGCGCCTAACCCTGTAATAACAACCCGGACAGCCAAAGAACACCTCGTGTAATTTATTTACGAAACTCCTTTATTCCGCAAAAAGTCCATGATGTCTCGAACCGTGCGAATTTTCTTGATCTCGGCGTCGGATATCACCGTGTGGAATGCTTCTTCCATCGTCATGACCAATTCAAAAAGGTCTAAAGAATCCGCTCCTAAATCCTCAATAAAGGCGGCTGTGGGAACACATTCTTCTTTTGGTATTCCTAACTGTTCCGAAATTATCTCAATAACCTTTTCTTCAAGAGTCATTGCCATCTCTCCTTTATGCTTTTTCTTTGTTGTCAATAATTACCGTCTTGCCCTTGTAGGTTCCACAAACAGGACAAACGCGGTGAGGAACCTTTGCGTTCTTGCACTGCGGGCAAATGGAAGCCGCGGGAGTTGCCAAAAAATCATGGGAGCGGCGTTTATTTCTCCGTGTTCGAGAGTGTCTTTTGACTGGATTGG
>JAIPED010000055.1 GCA_021737325.1 Deltaproteobacteria bacterium | reverse complement strand
CGAGGCACAACTCGGACACTTTTTTAGCCATTATTTACAGCCTCCTGTAAATAATCACCCGCTATCTCAATACTGCACTACATTTAAACACTATTTTAACCTCCCAAAATCCGCATTATGCCTAATTTGATTATTTTCGCAAGCATACAAACCCTTCTTTCGTTACTGCTTGGACGAATAGGTTGTGCAAGGGTCTTTAAGGGGCGGCTTGAGAGTAAAAAGCCGTTCATCCTTGAATGGGAGAACGCGAAAAGAGCAAGAAGACTAATAGAGGGAAGGGGCGACGATGACTCCTATTCTCTGCAAGGTCCATTTATCGTTAGAAAATCTGCATTGAGCCACTTCCTTAATTCTCCAACTTTGTTCCCCAGAGATTCTTTCTACATGGTAAACGCCAGGGCGAATATCTTTGTTGAGCGGGTAGCAATAACCCGTTCGTCCTGCCGCAATGATTATGTATCTCCCTTGGGCTTCTTCCTCAAAAAAACTTTCCACAATGCCCAACAGGTTCTGCTCTTTGAAGGCGTATTTTTTTGCTTTTGAGGAATAATTTACCAGCACACCACCTTCGTCAAAATAGGGAGAATCATTGTTTACCCGTAGCTCTTCCGTGGCCAATAATTCGCCTGTTCTTCCTGTATTGTTAATGGGGGCGGAACTTTCTCGGCTACGGGAAGTGATGGCATTGACCAATTTTTCCAATCGAGCGGCTATCTCGTTTTGCGCTTCTTCATAGCGTTGTAGCCTTTTTTCAATTTCTGCTATTTTTTGCAAAGCCTCGTCGTTCAGCGATGGAGAATTAGCAGATCCCCCACTCCCTCGCTGGCGCAGATAAAGAATCACGCCAATAACAACGGTCGTTAAAACTAATAACAATAATAGAAAAAAACCGTACGCGGACATTTTATAAACCCTTGGAAGCTATAACGGTGATGGCGGCGCATTGTCGCCGCGGGGCTGGGGGGATGCTCTAAAAGGCACCCGACCCAACGGTCTCTAGCCCTACATCAGCCCTCGTGCACAGCAGCACAGAGCTTATCCTCCGATAAGCAACGCCCTCTGAGTATTAGAGATCAATCTTCCATATTTTTTTAATCGCCGTGGCGATGACCATAAAAAATGGCGGTTCTTCAACCTTGGTTTTCGTGGTTCTTATTCTATCCTGAATGTGGTCCCGTAACTGCCCGCTGGAAGGTATTTCAGCATTCTGAAAGTTCGCCGCCCCATGAAAGTTTTGTAAAAAGCTGACAAATTTTTCGTACTGATTAAAACTATCCGGCACATTGTCTGTAATCATCGTTCCCGTGGCAATAAAATCACAAAAGCTTTTTTTACTCCCTCGCTCTTCAAAGCCATCTTCGCCAAAGATGGCTATACTGGAGTTGGGGTTTTCCTTCATTGCTTTGCCCGCGATATCCCAGTTTATTGCTGGGCTCAGAAGCCCCTTTGCCACTTCTTGTTTGGGTTGCTCCGATGTTCTGATATTGATGACCATCGGAGAGCCAAACGCGAGGACGAGGGCATCCTTCATGACCCTTCCCACAGTCCCAGGAATCTCGCCGCTTGCCCCTGAACTACCAAAAACCCAGTTAAGATGATCCCAGCCATTACCCGCACGGTAGATTTCCACCCTTCGCGTATCAATTCCGTCAAGACTCTTGAGCGTGAGCCCCAGATAGTAAAAGATTGAAGCATAGGAAAACTCTAAGAGTTGCCTCAGTGGTAACAGTGTTTCATCAACCGAGCTTAGATCCCCCGAAACCCTGGTATGCCCATAACGGGTAAGGAAAGAAGCGAATTGTTCGCCATAGCGGGAGAGTATGACGGAGAGGGTGTTCTCTGGCATTCTCTGCAGGAGGTTGGTTACCGTGCTGGAGATAGCATCATCATCCCGCAGATCTTTGGAAAAATGCTCCAGATTGTCGGCAAGGATATGGGGATGCTTTGCCACATACTTACTACAAACATTCCCCGCAATCCTGACGGATGTTTGCGCCTTCACTTCTCCGCGGCTCCAGAGAGAAATATCCGTGGTACCGCCACCGATATCCACAGCTATCCCTGGCGTATCGGCAGAACGAGGAGCCTCATAAAAATAAGACACCGCTTCACTTTCAGAAATAGCCAAGGCCCCTCCCAGAATTCTAGCGCTAATCTCTTTCCTTTGCTCCACATCCATCGCTAGGGGGTATGACCACCGAAGAATGTTACCAATGCCATTGCGTAGATCGCATCTGCGGATCCTTAACTCTGCCCGTATCAGGAGGAGCAGATGTTCAAGGTAAAGCAACAGATAGTGCCTGTCTCGGGGAATGCTCCATTTTATCCCCTCCACAAAGGGGTTGGTAACTTCCATGAGAACATCGTATTCCTGATAATAATTTTTACTAATACCATAGGGATAGAACCGTTTATCGGGCACGACAACGGCAACTCCTTCCAGCACAGAATCCTTTGCCTTCTCGGGCGGACCGAGCACCTTTCTTTTATAAAGCGTGGTAATGGGAAGCCCCTTTTTTTCTCGGGAGCCCCCTGTGGGCATAAAGTCGTAGGTTGCAAAATCCGCCACGGGACAATAAACCAAATCACCGTCATCCCGCTTCATAAAAAGAAATTTCTCTTCCTTGCCACTCTTCGGATTAATAACGGCAATTGTTCTATCGGGGAAGGATAACCCCATCGCCTCCCCCTTTTCATCCTTGATGGCAATGAAGGTATGGGTTGTACCAAAATCCAAGCCTACGGTAAACTTAGCCCCGTGGTCGGCCGAACCGATTTCCTTATACTTCACCTCTACGATACCGATTTCACGCTCTCCGAGTTTTAAGCTTATTCCCAAAAAGGGCTTCTTTGATGAAAAAGCGCGAGAAACATTGGTCTCACCGACCACCACTTCTCCCTCCCCCTCAAAGAGGGGTTGAATGGTAAAGATATCATTCTTTTTTAGCTCCCAGAGATAGTAGTCATGCCAATCGTCAGCCTTAAAATTCGGCCAGGCATAAATGGAGGACATCTGATCGCTGGTGAGCAATTCTCTTTTATCATAAGGAGCACTGGTGAATTTTTGCTCGCCCGCTCCTACAGTAACGGCCATTTTGTCTGTATCAAATGCTTGCTTGATCTCTCCCTGCTGGCGCAACTTCTGATATGTCGCAACCGTGATAGGCAGAATTTCGCACTCTTCGGAATAATATAAGACCTTTCGTCCACCACTATCGCAAGGTTGCAGAAAAATACCGCCAGCCTTGAAGTTGGTAGTAATGGGATTGGTTAATACAGCCAAGGGATGGCTCACCAAGGAGAGTAAGGGCGTTGCTGCAACCTTAAAATCGCCCCCTGCGGAAGCGTTGATATCGGAGCGCCAATCAGACAAAATGCTCCGATGCAAAATGCCGCTCGTTGCTCTTTCCCATAGAGCTAGCGCATTGCGGATATCTTCTAGCGTCCACTCGCCCGTTTTCCCCGTTTCCAGAGGGCATCGTAAAATTCCCTTCTTGGCATCAAACCAGGGAACCTCTTCTACACGGTATAGCGCAGCGGTAAAAAAACCTGTGTAGTACTGGCTGTTTAAGCAGCCTCCGATAATTTTGTTATCAAATTTGATCAAATGCAGGCTATCGTTATCCTCATTCCAATCCGAAATATACAACGCCTTGGCGATCGTGTTTATTTCCTTGCGCCCGCTGAATCTGTAAGTTTCCATTTGTACATCCCAGCCGTAGGCGTTACGCAAGGCAATGAGCGCAAGTAAACCTTTTAACTCTCCCAAGATAAACTGCGATTGGGCGGTAATCACTCCCCCCTGTTGGTACTCCTCCTGCGCTTTTTGAAAGAGCACCACCCGCGACCACATATTGGGGATAAAGGAGGCAATACTCTCCATGTTGAATTCGTTAAGGCCTATCTTCCCGATGAAATCTTGAGTAATATCATCAAACGCAACCCAAGTGCCCGTGATGGCATTCCCTGTAACAGGGGGTTGCGTTAATTTTGGCAAAAAGAAACCCATGTTTAATCCTCCTTTAGTACCTATAGTTCTCTTTTACGAGTGATTCGCTTGTTGTTTTGATAATGTTCAACAAGCTTTCAAACTGTGAAAGTCCTCGATTCACCTTCTTGATCTTTTCGTACTCGTCCTTGTTCTTCCACAAAAAGAGACCGTCGTAGGGTGCATTTAAGCGCGGGGTATAGCTCAGATTACCATCGTTTTTCATGAGGTTGTATTTCAAGCGATTTAATTGTGTTGCGGCATCATGGGCCACACCACCCGCATTGACTTCGCCCAAAAGCTTTTTGATACTAGCCGCATCAAAAAGCTGCATATTGGAGTCAAAGTCATACCCTCCGCTAATGGTATTGTAATTGCCGTAATGAATTTCCAAAAGCCAATTGAGATATTTTTCAAAGAAATCGCCAAGGGCGGCGATTTTTTCCCGAAATTGGGGATCGTCACCAATAAGTTCTTTAAACCACATCGTGCGTTTGAATTCTTCGCTGTCTAAGAGGGGGTTCCAAAATTCTAAAAAGCTATAGGCCATGGTGGCAAACACCAAGAGCTTTTCTCCGATGGCTTCACCCTCGGGAAAAATTTTCCAGATGACGGCATCTTTTATTTTTTCGTCACCCTCCCGTTGTTTGGCGCTATTACCCGCCCCCACCTCCATACCTTCACAGAGGTGCATATATTTCAGCTTCTTTAACTCCGGCGAAGCTACGGTAAAGAAATCTTTCCCCGCCATCACGGCTACCATTTCTAGATAGTGCGAGGGGTTCATTTGTTCCTTTCCACCGTAAAAAGGGGGAATAAAACGGGGCTGGTCGCAACCAACGATGTAAATGCGCCGAAACAAACCCTGAGGAGATTTTTGGTAATACTCCAGATGTTGCTTTGCCTTGGGAAGAAAATCACCCGGCTTAGCAAAGTCCTCGCTGGTGCGATCAATCGCCTTAAGAGACTCCTCCGTGGGCACCTCAAAGCGGAAGTAGGGAAACAAAAGGGAGCCACCTATTACAAACTTTTCCGCGTTAACGATCCTTTTGCTCAAAAGTTTAGCCACGGTGGGAAAGATTGAAGCTCCTGAACCGCCAAAGATAGAGCCCAAAAGGAAAAACCTCGTCTCTTCAGTGGCATCGCTATTTATCCTCTTAATTATGGTATCCCAAGGATCCAATCCCTCTTTTATACAGGCCGCGGCAGCGATGGAACCAACGGATGCCCTGCCCTTAAAGCCAATTTCCCAATCGTCGTTTCTCGCTTTTTCTGCAAAAAGAAGTTGCAACAGCTCATCATCGTTGCCGCAATACTCTCGCAAAGAGGTGTAGTTTTCCGTATCGGTTTTACGCGGATAAGGATTATGTACCCACATCCCCTCAACCGGTGGTTGAAACGAAGAATTGAAAACCCTGCCAAGAATATCTCTGCGGGATATCTGCTTTTTTATCTCCTGAAAAGAAAGTAGCGCGCTGTAAGCTTTTATCCAGTTACCATTATTTTTATCTGGGTCGATATGGAACAGCGTAACATCCTGATTAAAAGCACCAGCGGCGCTAAGAAATACCAGCGCCTCAAAACACTTCGCTCCCGTCCCCCCAATGGTAACGACAAACCTGTTCATCAATTCTCCTCCTTGCCTGCTTCTGACACCTGTGATGGCTAGTTAATTTTCCTAAAGAAGCTGTACTGAGAAAGCACCTTTTGCCTTCTTGCCCGCATGTCCACGAAAAGAGGAACGGCAAAAGGAACCAGCAGCGTTGCAACAACCAATACGACAAATCCGTAGCCAGGACTATCACCCCCAAGATACAGTAGCGACACCGCCACCAACCCTGCCATAACCGTAATCATGTATGACCCCCAAAAACAGCGCGCCAATTTCCGCGATGTTTCTCCTTTAGCTTCCTGCATTCTTTCCTCAATACCATCTCGCTGTTCTATTATTTGCAGCACATCTCTGTAGGTGGCTATCGTTGGGGCAAAGGGCATTGCATCCCCCTTGCTCACAACAGAAATCTCGGCGGAAATAATATAGGCAACACCAGAAGCAAGCACGGAAAAAACCAGTGCCAACATAAACGGCACGATCTTGTCGCTGCCGATGTTTGATCCGAAAAAGAAATCTTTGGCATCGGGAAAGTTGGCAAGGATCAACAGAAACACCCATACCAGCACACCCATCAGCGCGCCCAACTGCTCCACCCAACCCTTTTCCCTCTCGAATAAAAACCTTCTGACACCCATTACTGCCTCCTCTTTTGTTCTCCGTCTTTGTTGGCGTTTAATTTTCTACAGCAAGGATGTACCTCTTAACACCCAGCATCGCGGAGCCGACAAAATCTTCCAAGCCGTAGGTCAAATTATATTTCTCCCGAACACTATCATCCCTTGTGGACCAATCCTGTATCCAACGGGGTAGGGTATCGGCTTTTGCCGGGCGGAAAAGAAAATCAACGACATAATACGGTTGCCCCTGAAAAACTTCAGCACGGACATCCCACTTTTTCCCTTCCTGCAATCTTGGTTGCCCCACCATCCGCATAATACCTTCCTTATCGGCAATGCCCAGAAACTCAAAACTATCATCAATATCAACCGTAAAGATTATTTCTGTGGAATTCGCCCCCCCAGCGGAACGCCACTTAACAACATCGCAGGAACTACCCGTTTTTCTTTTGGATAGTAGCGATCCTGTGGGAACAGCAAGCTTAATGGAACCTACGCCAACAATATTGCCAAAATCGGCCTTTTCAGTGATAAAATTGTCGGACAGCCTGACGACGGAATCGGGGTTTACAATGCCCCTTTTGTAGCCTATCAGCAGATAAAATGGCCTATCAGCAACATCGGCTTTGCCGATATAGTGCATATTCACCCCTTGTACCAAATTCGACTCGCTATATGCCCTCCCCTGAAAGGGGCTCTTCATGCCCACAAGTCGGAAACCATACCCTGCTATCGTCAACTCATGGATAAGGCGAATAACATCCTTGCGCTCTCCGGCACCACTTGCCCCTGGAGATACGACCAGATCGGAGATAATCATAAAAGCTTTAGGTTCTTCTTGTATGACCGTCCTTAACGCTCCCGCAAAGAGGGTATCCTTGCCGCAATAAAAATCTTTGCGGGAAAAGCTGGAAACATGCCCGACGGGGTGTATTGTCTCTTGAAAACCAAACAGCTTATACTCAGCATGCCACGTCATGATGTAAGGAAGTTGCTCTGTTACAAAAACCTTGTAGGGAGAAGCTCCTTGGGCCTCAATAAAACCCGCCATGCTCTCCGAAGAATCAACATAGATGTGTACGAGATTGTTAATGTCCCTGCGGTCAAGCTTATCACGAACCTGTTCGCAGGGCTGCTCTCCACTACCACAACCCTGCGCCAGAAACAGGAACAGAGCTAAAAATATTCGTCCAGCGATTATCTTCTTCATCATCCATCCTCTTGAAAAATGATAGTTTACCAGACATCATCTGGGAAAACTCCCTCACCAAAAACCTGACTACAGAACAAAAACAATGAAAGGCCTCGGCATTACCGTGAGAAGAAAAAATAAATAAGGGTAGAACTAAAAAACGAAGGTAGCATCGGCCCTCTTTTCGTTCCTCAATAGAGGAGGATAACCACCAACAACTTAATTCTTACAAGCTACTCACAGCCACAAGACATGGCGCGGGTACAACAGAAAGGGGCTAATTTCAATGGGTATTGTGTTTTTGTTGAGATTTTGTGCTCCGCGCTAGATGGTTTCCTTCACCTCAATGCCCAGCGCCCTTATTTTTCGGTGAAGGTTGCTTCTTTCAATTCCAATGGCCTCGGCAGTTTTGGAGATATTACCGTTAAACTCTTTCAACATGCTCTCTATGTATTGCTTTTCGAATTCACTTCTAACCTCTCGATACGGAGCGGGAAAGCTATTCGCATTGCTTGCCGTGCGGCTTGATAGCGAAGGGACATCCTTGGCCGTGATGAATTTCCCCGAAGTCATAATCGCCAATCGTTCAACGATATTTTTTAATTCTCGCACATTGCCCTGCCAGGAGTGCTCCATTAAAATTTGTAAAGCCCCTTCATCAATTACTTTTTTTTCCTCGCCGTTTTTTTGAGCAAATGATGTTAAGAATTGTTCTGCCAATATCGGAATATCATCACGCCTTTCCCTAAGGGGCGGAACATTAAGCGGAATAACATTGAGACGATAGAAAAGGTCTTGACGAAATCGTCCCGCCTCCATTTCCTGTTCAATATCTTTGTTCGTTGCCGCAAGCACCCTGACATCGGTGGTAATAAGCTGGTTGCCGCCAACTCGCTCAAATGTTTTTTCCTGCAAAACCCGTAGCGTTTTTGCCTGCGCCTTGGGGCTCATATCGGCAACCTCATCCAAAAAAATGGTACCTTCATGAGCCATTTCAAACTTTCCCTGTTTGCGGGCGGTTGCCCCCGTAAAAGCGCCTTTTTCATGCCCAAACAACTCGCTCTCTATCAGCTCTTCGGGAATGGCCGCACAATTTACCTCCACAAAAGACTTATCCCGCCTTCGACTTTTTTTGTGTATTGCCCGCGCCACAAGTTCCTTACCAGTGCCATTTTCCCCCATAATGAGTATCCAAGCGTTGGTTGGAGCGACAATCTCTATCCGCTCTTTAAGCTCGGATATTGGGACGCTAATCCCCGTTAAATCGTAATCGGCAAAGATTTTTTGTTTAAGAAGTTTGTTTTCTTCTTCTAGGCGGACCATCTCCGCAACATTCTTTATGGAGAGGATAAGATTATCAATGGAAAGGGGCTTTTCAATAAAATCAACCGCACCCAGTTTTGTTGCTTTTACCGCCGTCTCTATCGTACCATGCCCTGAGATCATGATCACGGCAACCTGCGGGTATTCCATTTTAATTCTCTTGAGCGTTTCAATGCCGTCAATGCCCGGTAGCCAGATATCAAGCAAAACTATGTGGGGCCTATAGGAATCTACCTTTTGCAGTGCTTCTTCGCCGCTAGCGGCCACAATGACTTCAAATTTTTCATCCGTGAGAACCCCGTACAGGCTCTGCCGAATACTTTCTTCATCATCCACAATTAGTATGACTGTGCGCATCCCCTACCCATCCTCTAGGCTGTTGGTAATGGTATCTCAAAGAAGACAATGGTACCGCCACCAGCATTATCCTTAATCCCTACGGAACCACCGTGGTCGCTAATGATGGAACGGACTATCGCTAACCCCAACCCCGTTCCAGTCGCCTTGGTGGAAAAATAGGGATCAAAAACAGAGCTCTTGTTTTGGGCGGGCACCCCACATCCGTTGTCTTGAACCTCCACCCGCAAAGAGTTGCTCAGAGCGTTACCAAACATTTTTATTACGATCGCTCCATCATCCCTGCCTTCCAGAGAAGCAACCGCATTATTTAAGAGGTTGACCACTACCCTGTTTATCTTCTCGGCGTCAACGCTGATGTTATCCGGCAGCGCAAGATCTCTCTCCATAGCAAAGATAATGTTTTTATGCGCCTCCCGAAACAACTTCACCGGCTCACTAATAATGGCATTCATGTCGTGTGGAGCCACCTCTGTTGCGGGCAGTTTTGCATATTCCGAAAAAGCATTGACCAGTTTTTTGAGAACGGAAACATGTTCAACAATCGTGTTGGTGCATTCTTCCAGAAGGCGTGCATCGTCGGGATCGTTCATTTTTTCTCGGAGCCGCTTTTGCAGGCGTTGCGCCGAAAGCTGTATGGGGGTGAGAGGGTTTTTAACCTCATGCGCCATCTTTTTTGCCACTTCGCGCCACGCCGCCGCTCGCTCGGCCTGCTGCAAGCGCGCCATGTCATCAAAAACAACAACTAGTCCGTTTTCCTTCCCCATATCGTCAAAAATTTTTGTTACC
>JAIPED010000054.1 GCA_021737325.1 Deltaproteobacteria bacterium | reverse complement strand
GAAGCTTCGGCTTTAGAAGCTTGGCAAACATCCGCGGGAGCCTTTGGCGCTACGGCAATACCTGCGGAACTATTGCCATCAAGCTCCATTCCCCGCTTTTCTCCCGTGCGAGATTTTTCGGCGATGTTTGCCGTTGAGAAGAGTCTCAGCGAGTAGGCGCAGGGCATTCCCGCTTATAAGCTGTTTGTTGAAGCAAACCTTTGTTCCTCCTATGGTGAAGCGCGAAGGCTCATAGCGCAGGGTGGCGCCTACATTAATGATATCGCTATCGTGAATCCTGACGATGAGGTTATCAATAATACCCATCTCAACGATAGAGGTGAAATAATTATACGCAAAGGCAAAAAAACCTACGCTTTGATAAAGGGCGTTTAACGCGTTACGGCATCAGGCAATAATGTGGGAAAAAATAAAAGTGGGAGGTGTTAAACAAAATGAGAATAATTCTTTTAGGAGCTCCAGGAGCAGGAAAAGGAACAGTGGCAAAACTACTTACAGAATATGATGGTTCTGTGCAAATATCAACGGGCGACATTCTGCGCTCTGCGGTAAAGGCAGGTAGCGAGATGGGCAAGCAGGCAAAAGATTATATGGACAGAGGAGACCTCGTGCCAGATTCATTAATAATGAAAATCATGGAATCGCGTTTGCAAGAGGCCGATTGTCAAAAAGGTTTTATCCTTGATGGCTTCCCGCGAACGATCCCGCAGGCGCAAGAACTTGCCAATTTACTTGATAATTTGGATATCGCTTTGGATTTTGTTGTTAATTTGAATGTGCCCCGAGATGTAGTGTTGGACAGATTAACGACTCGTCGCACATGCTCCAACCCTGCATGTCAGGAGATTTATAATATCAAAAGTAACCCCCCGAACACCGATGGGAGTTGTAAAAAGTGTGGTTCTTTGACCATTCAAAGAGCCGATGAAACGGAAGAGGCAATTACCAGCAGGATACAGGTTTATGAAGAGAAAACCGCGCCGCTGATTGGATTTTATGAAAAAATGGGAATCCTTGCGGATATTCTTTCGTTGAATTCGAAGGATACTGTTTCTTTGATCATTGCAAAACTTGATCAGAACCGATGCGCTAGTTGCTGTTGTAAATCATAGCACAGAGTTCAACCCACAGGGGATGGTAGTTGTTGGCCGTCCCCTTATTTTTTGTTCCTTCTTAGTCCTGTATATTGCTTGCTATCATCTTGAACGCTGTATCAATAGTGTCATATGAATTTTTTGTCATAATTTTTCTTGAATAATTCGGTTATTTTTTTTAGTGTCCCCCCTGGACGGAGGTTGATGTTTTATCCGTTTATATTATTGCGCAACGAGGAGGGTATAAATGCGTATTGGCAGATGTTTAAAGGGTGGGATTTTTTTCGTTTTTGTTAGCTTGGTCTTATCCATTGCTTTCTCTGCTTTGGCAGAGGAAAAAACAACGAAGGGTGTTCTTATGGCCAGCACTATCGGTCCTGTTGATGCTGGTCTGGTAGATTTTTTAGAGGCTAAGTTTGAGGAAGAAACAGGAGTCAGGGTAAGGCATGTCGCCGCAGGCACTGGCGCGGCATTAGCAATTGCCCGGCAGGGTGGGGTGGATCTTGTTATGGTGCATGCCAAAAAGCTGGAAGAAGAGTTTGTTGCCGCAGGATTCGGTACAAAGCGCTACCCCATAATGTACAATGACTTTGTGATAGTTGGCCCCAGCAATGATCCGGCAGGAATCAAGGGTATTAAAAAAGCGCGAGAAGCCTTTAAGAAAATTGCCGAGAGCAAGGCGAATTTTATTAGTAGAGGCGATAAATCTGGCACTCACATGGCAGAGTTGGATATTTGGAAAATAGCCGAAATTACTCCCGAAGGAGAGTGGTATAAAGTGTATGAAAATGGTGCTCAGGGAAACACAGCAACACTGCTGTACACCGACAGCGTCAATTCATATACCCTAATTGATCGTGCCACCTTTCTCGGTTGCAAGGATAAGATAAAAATTGCCATAATGGTGGAGGGGGATGAAGCTTTACTGAACTATATTTCGGTTATTCCCATAAACAAAGAGAAGTTCGCTAAGGCTAACTATGAAGGTGCCATATGTTTCATTAACTGGATGAGTTCTCCTGCAACAGGGCAAAAATTAATAAAGGATTTTGGCGTAGAAAAGTATGGTGGTTCGATATTTTTTCCCAATTCTGATGAATGGAATAAAAAATAAGAAAGGTAGGTATTGGTAATGTTGAAAAAAAGATTTTTCGCTCTACTTG
Source organism: Deltaproteobacteria bacterium (assembly GCA_021737325.1). Classification (GTDB taxonomy): domain Bacteria; phylum Desulfobacterota; class Syntrophia; order Syntrophales; family JAIPED01; genus JAIPED01. The sequence goes on along the minus strand of JAIPED010000054.1, from coordinate 7,665 downwards.
GTGTTTTGTTTTGTGCCCTTTTTGTCGTGGGGGTCTTAGGGGGTAGCGCTGTTGCACAGGAAAGAAACATAATTCTTACCACAACGACCAGCGTTCAGGATTCTGGATTACTTGATGCCCTAGTACCTGTTTTCGAAAAGAATACCGGCTATATCGTGAAAACGATATCTGTTGGTTCGGGACAGGCAATGGCGATGGCTAAGCGTGGCGAAGCGGATGTGTTGCTCGTTCATTCCCCCAAAGCGGAAGAAGAGTTTGTCAATGCCGGATTCGGAGTGAATCGTCGTTTAGTTATGTACAACTACTTTGTTCTTGTAGGCCCGCCTGAAGATCCGGCAAAGGTCAATGGCATGAAATCGGCTAAAGAAGCGTTTGAGAACATCGCAAAGACGAATTCTCTCTTTGTTTCTCGCGGAGATAATTCAGGAACACATGCGCTAGAGAAAAAGGTGTGGGGGTTGACTGGCCTTGTTACGGACAAACAAAGCTGGTACCAAGAAACCGGTCTAGGAATGGGAAACACGCTAAGTGTTGCTAACGAAAAGGGTGGTTACACGCTTACCGATAAAGCGACATACCTATCACTTAAAAAGAAATTAAGATTGATTATAGTCGTGCATGAGAGCAAAGAACTATACAACGCATATTCCGTCATTGAAATAAATTCCGAAAAGTTTCCGAAGGTTAATACCGCAGGAGCAAAAGCCTTTGCCGATTTCCTCCTGTCTGATGAAGGACAGAAAATTATCGCCAAATATGGCGTGGAAAGTTTTGGCGAAGGATTATTTTTTGTTAAACAGTAGCCTGCCGCATGGATTTAATAATTGATGGTTTAATAGAAGCGATTAGGCTTCTTTGGAACGGTAATTCTGAAGTTTTTGCAATTACTTGGCTGTCCCTGAAGGTTTCGGGGACAGCTACATTAATCAGCGTTTTTCTTGGTGTTTACACTGGTGTTACCATTGCCCTTTCCAGTTTTTGGGGAAAAAGAGCCGTTGTTGTTTTGGTGAACACCTGTATGGGCTTCCCCCCCGTGGTTATTGGTTTAGTTGTTACCATTTTTTTATGGCGTAGTGGCCCTCTAGGAAATTTTGGCTTACTTTATACCCCCACCGCCATAATTATCGCCCAAACTATCATTGCCGCCCCAATCGTTACGGGAATAAGCATTGCGGCCATTAACCAATTGCCGGAAAAACTCCGTCTGCAAGCATTAGCGCTGGGCGCAACTCGCTTGCAGATGGTTTGGTTATTGATAAGAGAAGCAAGATTGCCTTTGCTTGCGGCTATTATGGCTGGTTTTGGCGGGGTTATATCGGAAATCGGCGCATCTATCATGGTCGGCGGCAATATTAAGGGGCATACTCGTGTCCTCACGACTGCTACGGCAATGGAGACCAGCAAGGGTAATTTTGAGTTGGCGATTGCTCTTAGCATAATCCTTTTACTTTTGATGATAGTTGTTAATTCAGTGCTTACCACAATTCAAATGAAGGGACGATAATGTCGCATCTCATATCCCTGAAGGATGTTCTCGTAAAAAAAGATAAGCGGATGATTTTAGCGCTTGATGATCTGGTGATCCAAGAAGGTTCTTCCTGCGCCATCGTGGGGCCTAATGGTGCGGGAAAAACAACCTTGCTGATGTGCTTATCATGTCTAGAAAAAATGAATGCGGGAAGTATTTTTTGGCGTGGGAAGCTGGTTGGTCGCGACATATCAAAACATGATTTTCGGCGGAAAATTTCCGTTGTTTTTCAGCAAGCGCTTCTCTTCAATATGACTGTCTTTGATAATGTTGCGTATGGACTTAAGCTGCGCAACTGTTCGCGCAAGGAAATAGCTGGGCGGGTTATGAGAAGCCTTGAATATTTTGGCATCACTGACTTAGCAAAAAGATCTGCGAGAGCGATTTCGGGAGGTGAAGCCCAACGGGTAACCTTGGCAAGAGCACTAGCACTAGAGCCAGAGATACTTTTCCTTGATGAGCCCTTTTCCTCTCTTGATGCACCAACCAGTGAAAAAATAATTTTAGAATTGAAAGAGACGATAAGGAGAACGGGAACAACCATCCTCCTGGTTACACATAATAAATTAGAGGCCCTTAACTTAACACGAGATATTATTGTTTTAGAATCTGGCAAGAAAGTGCAAGCGGGAGACATTGCTCATGTTTTTCAGCATCCCGCTACTGAATTTATCGCTTTGTTTAGCGGAATTGATTCCGTTTTGTCTGGAACAGTGGTGGAAAGCCGAGATGGGATGGTGGGGGTGAAGATCGCCGATAGGGTAGTAATGGCGGTGGGTGATTTTGCCGTTGGTTGCTATGTTCTTGCCTTTATTCGCCCCGAGAATATTTCGTTATCCTTGGATGCTATTTCCGCAAGTAGCGCAAAGAATAATTTCCCTGCAACTGTGCTGGACTGTATTCCCGTGGATTATTATCATAAAGTGGTCGTTAATTGCGGTTTTTCCATTAATAGCATCGTTGCCAACCCTACGGTAGCCCAGTTACAACTAAAAACTGGCAAGCAGGTTTTTATTTCGTTTAAGGCAACGGCGGTACATCTGGTATCTACATGAAACATCCTATAGCTGTTGCTACTTTGCGGGCGAGTTATTCTTTAGCAGGTTACGGTTTCTTAAGTAGCGATGGTATCTGATGGCAAACCTATGTGCTTCATCACGAATCCTCATCAGTAGCAGGAGTTCTGGAGAGCTTTCGGGTAATATAAGCGCATTTTTTCGTAGCGGGATGTATATCCGCTCTTGCTTATCATTCTTTTCCTTTGCCAAAGCTATTACCGGCAGTTCCGTTATTGAACAATCTTTGAGGATTGTAAGCGCTACAGCTAGGTGACCTTTCCCACCATCTATCAGCAATAAATCTGGGAGAGGATCTTCTTTGATCGAGGCGAAACGGCGGGAAAGAACCTCACGCATCATCCCGTAATCATCAGCACCAGCAATGCTTTTTATTTGGTAGCGGCGGTAAAGATTTTTATGGGCAAGCCCATCAATAAAGGACACCTTGGCTCCAGTGGCCTGCATTCCCGAAGTGTTGGATATATCGAAACATTCAATATGATGGGGGATTACCGATAGCAAGAGTTTCTCGGCAAGTTTTTGCAGGTTGGCTTCCCGCGGCTTTTCTTTTTGTATTTCAAAAGAAGATTCGGCGTTTTTTATCGCCATTTCTTTTAGTGGCACCATTCTACCTGAACAAGGAGAAATAACCCTTACGATGGTTTTCTTTTTCTGCGAAAGCCATTCACCGATGGCTTTGGAATCCTCAATTGTATGGGAGACCAAGACCACATCAGGAATAACCGCTTTATTCTCATAGTAGCTTTTAATTGCTGCTGAAGCTATTTCATCATCTGGTGTTATGGCCTCCTTCACAAACACCTCCTTTTTACCAATGAGCTTTCCGGCCCTGATAAACATTAAACATATCTGTGCCATGCCATCACGGCGAAACAAACCAAAAACATCAATATCACGCTGATTATCAATTACAGCCGATTGCCTTTCTAAAGTGTTTTTAATGGAAGAAATTTGATCGCGCAAAGCTCTGGCAGATTCAAAATTTAGATCACTGGCTGCTTGAAGCATTTCATTGTTGAGTTCTTTTATTAGTCTCGCGTGGTTGCCGCCGAGAAACGCAAGCAGGTTTTGGATTTTCGCCCGATACTCTTGCGTGGAAGCACCACCGATACAAGGGGCGCAACACCGCTTTATTTGATATTCAACGCAAGGTCTTTTGCGGCTCGTAAATTCTTTGTCGCGACAAGAGCGAATTTGAAAAAGTGTCTGCAAAAATAGTAGCGTTTTTTTCGCTTCTGCCGAAGAAGGAAAAGGCCCAAAATTTTTCTCCTCCATCCTGATAGACCCCGAACGGACAAGTCGCAGGGAAGGGAAGGGGTGCTTGGCATTTACGCTGATGCTGTAATAGCTTCTGTCATCACGAAAGAAAACATTGTAGCGAGGGCGATGTAGCTTGATAAGATTATTTTCTAAGATAAGGGCTTCTTTTTCCGTGTTGGTAATGATAAATTCCATCGTCGCAACATTAGGGACCAAAAAGGGAATCATCGCCCGAGAATCGCTTTTAGTTGAATAAGAACGGAGCCGCTGACGGATATTTTTTGCCTTGCCAACATAGATAACTTTACCGTTGGCATCCTTCATCAGATAGACACCCGTTTCCTTCGGCGCATTCTTTACTATTTCCTCAATTTTATTCGCTTCCGCAACATTATCAGCTTCATTGTTCTTCATCGGCACCAATTACTCTTAATTCCGCATTTTCCTTTAGAACATCTCAAATGACACGGGATCTCTCAGAATAGCTTTTCTAACGGATAGTGCCTTGATGGCAACATCAGGGAATTCTTTAATGTTCCCAACCTGACGGAGGTGTTCCGCTGTGCGGAGCGAAAGGGAAACAAGATTCCCTTCGGCAATGCCCGTCTTCTTGATGATTTTCCCCCACTCTTCTCCTGCAGCCCAGAGATAAATAGCATAAGCGACTCCAATAAACCTTTTACCTACAGGAAATTTTTCCTGTATCAGTTTTTCTACAATTGCCGCGAGGGTTCGCTCTGAGAGGCTATGTGCAATTTTTAGTCTGCGGGGGATCTCCTTGGGGGAGATGGAAAGGTCATCCTCACCATCAAAGGCATAAGAAGCCACTAGCCCTGCCAGTACGGCTTCATCAAGATTGGCAAAGATATTTTTCTGAATAATCTGCGCAAAAATTAGCGGGTTATCGACACGCATTCTTACGGCTATTTCCCCTGCGTCGCTCAGCTTATTATTTTCATCAACGAATCCTTCTCGCTGTAAAAAATCAAGATGCCGTAAAAAATCCTGCCATAAATTCTCCGCGGAGCCGCGCTTCTGAAAAGCCAAAAAAGAATCGCGAAAGATGTTCTGTATTTCCAAAAGGTTGTGCGATTTGATAAGGTTTAAGCACATCGAAAAATTATTTTTAATTTGGCTGTCCACATTTTGCGGCTTTGCCGAAACAAGCGCCGCAACATGCCCGACATCCATGAAGGACCCAGGAACAATCAAGACGAAACCGACATTATCTATTCCCCTGCGTCCAGCTCTTCCCGACATCTGGCGAAACTCATTAGCTGTTAAGGGGTTAAAGTTATCACCGTCAAACAAATCTGAATCGGTGATGACTACCGTTCGGGCGGGAAAATTGACACCCGCAGCAATTGTCGTGGTGGCAAAAATTGTGTCAAGATGACCGGTTTTCATCATCGTTTCTACCAGGAATTTCCAGACGGGAAGATGGCCTGCGTGATGAGATGCCACTTGTTTATCGCGTAGCTGACGAAGATGTTTATGTCGCTTGATGAAGGGATATTTTTCCGCGTAGATCGCGAGCTGTTCTTGAAAACCAGCATCTTGCGTTGTTTCCTTGTTTCCCACCTTTTCAATGGCGTTATCGCAGAGATGGCGAGATTTTACGAAGAAGATCGCCGGAAGCAGATTTTGTTCTTTCAAAATTGTTAACAACGGCGAAACACCGATGGGGCGAGAAAAGCGCTTTTGTGTCTGACCGCAGTACTCTTTGACACCAGCGAATATATCCCCATTTTTATCAATTAGTGGCAATAGCATCCGCTTGCCAGGGTGGTAAAAAATGGGAAATAAGGGAACAGGTCGTTTTTCGCTGACAACCAGTGTGCATTTCTTCTGGCGAATTTTCTCCAGCCAATTTACTATTTCTTCGCCATTGCCGATGGTAGCAGAAAGAAGCAGGATGTTCACCCTTCTTGGAAGGTACATAAGAGTTTCTTCCCATACGACACCACGGTTACTATCGCCAAGGTAATGAGCCTCATCAATAATCACCAAATCAAAATCGACATTTTCTTCATTAATCATAGCATCGTAGAGACAATTCCTTAGTATCTCCGTAGTTCCTGTAATGATCTTAGCGGAAGCGTTATCTTTGATATCGCCGGTAAGAATGCCCACATTTTCTTCGCCAAAAATCTGCCGAAACTCTATCCACTTGGCGTTGGTGAGGGCTTTTAAGGGGGAGGCGTACCAGCATTTTTTCCCTTGCTCCAAAAATTTGCGCATTGCTTCTTGGGCGATATATGTTTTTCCTGATCCCGTTGGTGCGATGACCAGACAATCGTTTTCTTTTTCTATTTCCGCTATTGACTGGAGCTGAAAATCATCAGGGACAAAAGTACTTTCTGGCGGTTTGCCGATGCTGGCCAAGATGTTATCCAACGCGGGATGGGCGACAATCCCGCTTTTACGGACCAAGGGAAAGTCTTGAGCCTGAGACACTGTTTTTTTCTGTATCCTCTTGGAGGGATTCTTTTTCTTCCCCCGAAAACTGCTTTGTTCTTTCATTTAATTTACCTTTTTAACCTCAATCGCTATTCGTACGCATGGCGGCATTTGGGTTCAATTTCTCATCATCCACGCATTCATCGCAGTAGTATGACACCCAAACGCTACCACAGCCTGAACTATCCATCTGCATATGTAGACAGCTCTCACAGAAACAATTTCCACAACCAGAGCAAGTGGTGAATACCTTATTTTTTTTGCAAGCTTTACACAATTGCGCCTCTTTATCTTCCTTCATTCTCTCCCTCCTTTTGAAAAGGAACAACGAACTGAGCCTATAAGACCGATCCCGCTCCAACAAAAGCGTTTTTATAAAAAGAGCTTTCCAAAGATTCGTATCTTATTTGCTGGTTTTTCCCTGGTGCGTGGATGAACTTTCCTTCGCCAATATAAATTCCCACATGGGTTACGGCAAGACGCCGTCGTTTATCGGTATTGAAGAAGAGCATATCGCCTTTTTTAGCACTAGCAAGAGGGATTTCTTTGCTCGTCAGGTATTGTTCGTTTGCTCTTCGCGGCAGGTTGATACCATTAAGTTGATAAATCGTCATGGTTAGGCCGCTACAATCAAACCCTGTTTCCGCAGATTCTCCTCCCCAGAGATAGGGTACTCCCAAAAATGATTTTGCGCTTTTTACTATCTCCTCACGGAGATAATCCTTTCCGAGCAATTTGCTCTTTGTAAGGGACAGTTCCGAGGGGGAGATGACGCTAAAGCCATTAATATCTCCGCTGATTACTAAAGATTGTGCCCGAGCCTCTGCCCGCTCATGGGAAAAGAAAGAGCCAAACCTGACCTTGAACAAGCCGTCACTGTCCTTAAAATATGTTGCCGATATACCCCGTCGACGGAGATTAACGGTCATTTCCATGGCTTTTTTTACATCACTAAAGGCTCCCGTTTGTACCACAAAACCTGCAACCTGCGTGCGTTTGATATATCGGAAGTGTTTATAGCTTGCTTTTTTTTCACCATTATCGAACGAGGCGCAGGACGATAGAAGGAAAGCAAATCCTGATAATAAGGTAACAGTTAAGATCACGCGAGATTTTTCTTGGCTTGGGGCTTTTCTGTTCAACCCGTTTCCCTTCTTGACAAACACAATGATTTAACCCAGTGCCGCGGCAGATGTTACACTGGAACGATAACCCCATTAAAGCAAGAGGCGTCTGATTGCAAGAAGGTAGGTGTGGTGGCACATGAATAAGGAAAGGCTTGCCCAGATAGTTGGCAATTTTAACAAGGCTTCGGTATTGGTGGTTGGAGATATAATT
>JAIPED010000053.1 GCA_021737325.1 Deltaproteobacteria bacterium | reverse complement strand
CTCCCGGTTCTTTGCAAGCGATGACGAGTGGCTGGGTAACTCGTGCTTGGGCTAAGACCCACCACCCGAAGTGGCTCAAGGAAGAAGAGGCGCATGGAAGGCTTGTAACCAAGAAGCAGTAGTAAAGGTATTTTTAATTACATTGTTGTGTATCTGCGGAAGGATAAAACTACCAACAGATCCTTTGTTTGTAACCAAAGGCAGGGTTTGCTGTTGGAAAAAAGAACTATAGGGAACAGAAATGAAAGCAACGAATGAAGGTGTTTTGCTACTAAACGGGAAAGAAGTAGGATTTATTGAAGGACAAACGGTGTTAGAAGTTGCTCAAGTTAATGGGGTTCATATCCCAACGCTTTGTCATCTTAAAGAGATGACACCGACTGGTGCTTGTAGGATTTGCTGTGTTGAAATTAAGGGGATGCGCACTTTGGCAGCGGCCTGTTCTACTCCCGCTACTGCGGGGATGGAAGTTTTCACCGAAACCGAAAAAGTTCACAAGGCAAGACGGTTGATAGTGGAGTTGCTTGTTTCCAGCGGGCAGCATAATTGTATTTCTTGCGAAGCAAATGGTAATTGCCGTCTGCAAGATTTGGTGTATTTTTACCACATTGAAAAACAGGCGTTTGCTTCTCCTGAAGTGCCACTTTATCCGACCGATGCGGATAATCCCTTCATTGTCCGCGATTTTTCTAAATGTATTCTTTGTGGCCGATGTGTGCAGGCATGCAACGAAATGGTTGTTAACAGGGCAATTACTATCGGGTATCGTGGCGCAAAAAGTAAGGTAGTTACCGGTGGCGATGGCTCCTATATGGGTAGTGATTGTGTTTTTTGTGGACAGTGTGTGGAGGTGTGCCCCGTTGGCGCGCTAGTAGAGAATAAGGGGCGTGGCACCGGCAGAAATTGGGAGACAAAAAAAGTGCGCACAACATGTCCCTACTGCGGTGTCGGTTGTCAACAACTACTCCATGTGAAGGGTGGTAAGATTGTAAAAGTAACTGCTGTACAAGACGCGCAACCAAATAAAGGGCGGCTTTGTATCAAGGGGCGTTTTGCTTATGACTTTATCTACTCCAAAGAGCGCCTAACGACTCCTCTTATTCGGGAAAAAGATCAATTTAGAGAAGCCTCGTGGGATGAGGCGTTGGATTTAGTTGCGTCAAAATTTAAGGAAATCATAGGCAGTGACGGTCCTGATGCGGTGGCTGGTGTTAGTTGCGCCCGTAGTACAAACGAAGATTCGTATAATATGCAAAAATTGTTTCGTGCCGTTTTTAAGACTAACAATATTGACCATTGCGCTCGCACCTGACACGCTCCTACCGTTGCCGGTTTGGCAACATCATTTGGTTCTGGGGCAATGACAAATTCATTTGCAGATTTTGAAAAAGCAAAGTCCTTCCTTATTATCGGCTCTAATATGAGCGAGGCACACCCCGTTGCTGCGACTTTTGTAAAAAAAGCTCTGTTAAATGGCGCTCAACTGATTGTTGTTGATCCTAGAAGGACAGAACTTGCCTCTATGGCGGCGGCACATGCGCAGATTAAGGTTGGTTCAGACATTGCATTTTTAAATGGCATCATGAATGTTCTTATTTCTGAAGGGCTTTACGATAAGGATTATGTGCAGAACTGCACAAAGGGATTTGATGCTCTTAAAGAAAAAGTTAAAGAATATCCAGTAGCTCGTGCGGCAGAAATTAGCGGTGTGGACCAAAAAATGATCGTGGATATTGCGCACCGCCTGGCAAAAATAAAACCGATGATGCTGATGTACACGCTGGGTATTACGGAGCATACCTGCGGTGTTAATAATGTGCTTTCCTGTGCTAATTTGCAAATGCTGTTGGGGAATGTTGGTTTTGAATGCGGCGGTGTTAATCCTCTGCGCGGACAGAATAATGTTCAGGGCGCCTGCGATATGGGTGCTCTTCCTGGTGTTTTTCCCGGTTATCAAAAAGTAGATAATCCAGAAAATCGTGCAAAGCTTGAGGCAGCATGGAAAGTGCAAGGTCTTTCGGCAAAATTGGGGTTGATGATCCCACAGATGCTAGATGGTTTATTGGATAAGCAAGTAAGAGGTTTTTACATCTTTGGAGAGAATCTCGCCAATACAGAGCCAGACATAGCGCATATTGAGAAAGTGCTGGCGGGTGCCGAGTTTATTGTTGCGAATGATATATTCATGACAGAAACTACTCGTTTTGCAAATGTTGTTTTCCCTGCAGCTGCTTGGAGTGAGGATGACGGAACATTCACGAGCTCTGAACGACGCATTAATCGTGTGCGGGCGGTGAGCATTCCTCCGGGAAAAGCAAAACCCAATTGGTGGATATTTAAGGAAATTGCGAAACGATTTGGGCATGATTGGGAATCTAGTAGCGCTCGTGAGATTTGGGATACGGAAATATCCGAAATTGCCCCATCTATGAAGGGGGTAAAATATTCCCGATTAGAAAATGATGGGCTACAATGGCCAGTTCCCACTCAGGAGCATATGGGAACGCCCTATCTGCATAAGGATGGCAAGTTCACCAGTGGGCAGGGGGTTTTTAGCGCTGTTGATTGGACTCCTCCTGCTGAAGTCACTGATAAAAAATATCCTTTTGTATTGAGCACGGGTAGAAGACTGCAACACTATCACACGAGAACTCAAACAGGCAGGTCGGAGGGTATAAATGCAATCCTCTCTGAAGAAACGGTTGATATGTCTCCGCAGGATGCTGCAAATATGGGAATAGTCAGCGGTGAAATGGTAAAGGTAATGTCGCGCCGTGGGCAAGTTGAAGTAAGAGCAAGGATAACGGAGGAAATTCCGCCAGGAATGGTATGGATGGCATTCCACTTTCGTGAGTCCTGTGCAAATTGGCTCACAAACCCCGTTTTTGATCCGATAACCTTAACTGCCGAGTATAAAGCGTGTGCTGTAGCCATTAGCAAAATTAGCTAGCACACGATGCTTTGTGTAACTTTAGTGCCAACGCCTAACTAAGTTAACAGCCTAGTCGGGCGTTGGACGCTTTTACTTAACGCCACCAAAATCTCTTGCGGCTATTGCCTCTGATAGGGGCGAGAATGTTCAAAGTCCAGGAGATCTTTTTTAGGGTTCATTTTACACCGGTAAGCTTCAGTCCTAAAGGATTTTCAGCCACGATGCAGTTTTTCAATCTCGTTCCTTTTATCATCTCTTTAAGTTCTTTCGGAGTACAAGCTGCATTTATTGAGGTGATGAGTCCTTGTCGAATTTCTTTCGGTTTTGTATTTATCCAGAGAAACCATCTTACGAGAAAAAACATGTCTCTTCTCAAGTCCGAGATAAAAAATCTCCCTCCTTTTTTCAAAACACGCCAGATCTCATTGAATGCATCTTGAGGTTGACTCCACTCGTGAAGCGAGCCATTGGTAAAAACCGTATCGAACTGCTCATCGTCAAATGGGCATGCTGTGTCCACTGCTACACACATATTTCGCTCTTTCAGAAAGGCCATATTTTTCGGCATTACGCTCAGCAATGGATATCATATCTGCATTAATATCAGGTCCTTTGAGATTTGTACCTTCTGTGTTTTTTAGCCATTCAAGTCCTAGATACCCAGGGCCAGGTCCAATTTCTAAAGCCAAGCCCTTCGTTATGCCGCTGTTCATAATCTCTTTCGTTTCAATCCAACCCTTATTCTCTAAGTCTTCTTTGCATTTGGTCATAGAGGTTTACAGTGAATTCTCCTTGGATACCTTGATTGGATACCTTGATCAGTTTCAGTATTTCTTACCCGCGTCATTTTATTTTCTCCTGTATTTTCTCAGAGTTGGCATCATACAAATGGAGCGTTCCCGCAAAAATGGGAAAAAGCAAAATGCAGGAGAACAACGCATCTATGAATATTTAAAATTGCTGGTTTTTGTAATGTATTACCCCTCCGCCACATACCAACGAGCAACCTCCCGCCTTCCTTGACTTGGCCAAGGTTTTACATTAGCCCCGCCGTAACAGTTAGCGCTGAACGGGATGAAGTGAGGAAGTCGGGTGAAAATCCCGCGCTACCCCGTAGCCGTGAAGGGAACGAAAATCCAATCATAAGCCACTGCCATTAGGTGGGAAGGCGGATGAGTAGGTTGCCCGTAGTCGGAACACTGCTTCGTCTCTGAACCTCGCGGGAGGAAGAAGCGTGTTCTCCAGTTTTACATCACCAAAAAAGAAATTATTCCTCTCGTTAGCGAGTCTAACGGCGCTATTGCTATTTTCTATTATTCTTGCTGTTAGTCTGGGTGCCGTCCAACTTGATTTATCAAACATTTTCTTATTTTTCTCGCTAACGGATAACGAGCGCAACCATGCCCGTGATTTCCAAGTACTGCTTCAGTTGCGCCTGCCAAGGGTTCTTCTTGCAGGAATGGTTGGTGCGATCCTCGCGCTTGCGGGTGCGGCTTTTCAATCGCTTTTCCGTAACCCCTTGGCCGAACCCTATGTTCTGGGAATTTCCGGCGGAGCAGCGCTTGGTGCCGTTTTGCTGATCGCCTGCGGTGCCTTCTCGCTGGGCATTATGTGGGGGGCCTTCGCGGGAGCGCTACTCGCAACTGCGCTTATTTTGATTGTCTCGGGTTTTTACCAAGGGGATACCCCGCCAGAGAATGTAATCCTCTCAGGGGTGGTGATAAACGCTTTTTTCTCCGCCATCATCGTTTTTGTTATTTCTATCAGTTCTGCTTCTCAGGTGCAGACGATGGCGTTCTGGCTAATGGGCGACCTTTCTTTTGTCAATTACGATGAGCTTTTGTCGCTATTTTTCATTTTTATCATCTGTGGCTTGATAATTTATCTGCAGGCGCGAAACCTTAACGCGCTAATGCTGGGCGAAGAAACCGCCTGCCAACTCGGCATTTCACCGCGCCGAGTTAGAACGATTGTTATCCTCTTTGCCTCGCTATCAATTGGTTTTGGCGTTTCCTTAAGCGGAATTATCGGGTTTGTCGGGATTATCGTGCCCCATATTGTCAAGATGGTCATTGGTTATGATAACCGTTTAGTCATTCCTGCCAGTGCCCTGTTAGGTGCCTCGTTTTTGATCCTCGCCGATTTACTTTCTCGTATTTTGCTGCCACCTACCGAAATCCCCATTGGAGCCATCACTGCCATTATCGGTGTCCCGTTTTTTGTCTTTTTACTTTGGCGTAGGAGGAGACGATGCTGCTAATCAACGGTTTGCATTGTGCTTGTAGCGGTAAAAAAATACTTTTCGATATCGCCTTTGAGTTAAAACCTGGTGATTTTTTAAGTGTTATTGGTGCCAACGGTGCGGGTAAAACCACCTTGCTTAAATGTCTTGCAGGAATTCGGAAGGCGCAAAAAGGGGATATTTGCTTCGCGGGAGTTAATCAAGAATCCGTTAGCCAGCGGATATGGGCAAGGAGTGTTGCCCTTTTGCCCCAGCAATTTTCGGCAACACAGGGTATGCTTGTGGAAGATTTGGTTTTACTGGGAAGAATTCCCTTTGCTCGCGGTTTCTTCGAGGGAGAAGGTGATTACCGTGTTGTCCGCGCGTCTTTGCAGGCGGTGGGGATGGAAGGTTTTGCTCGGCGTTTTCTCAGCACCCTCAGCGGTGGAGAATTGCAAAGGGTTCTTATCGCCAAGTCCTTGGCACAACAGCCCCAGCTTTTGCTCCTTGATGAGCCCACTTCATCACTGGATATAAAACATCAACGAGAGATTATCGGGATGCTGAAGAAAATAGCCCTACAAGACGGAATGACGATCATCGCCGCTATGCACGATATCAACGCGGCAATCGCTATTAGCGATAGGATGCTTCTGCTTAAAGAGGGTAGGATGCTGAATTTTGGCACCCCACAAGCGGTTATTTCTTCCGCCACGCTGGAAGCTCTTTACGATACACCGCTTGCGGTAAGGGAAGAAAAAGGAAGGTTAGTGGTACTTTCTTCCTGAAGGGATTTTGCTAGTGATTGCGCGATAAAAAGGAGGAGGCATAAGCATGTTAGTTATTTGCCATCGTATCTCTCAACTATTATTAATGGTGCTGATTTGTTTAGTGGCTATCCCGCCAAGCGTTCATGCTACGGAAGATTGGATCTCCTTTGATGAGATCGTCGTAACAGCGGCAAGAATTAGCGAGACGAAGAAGAAACTACCCGCAAGTGTGACGGTTATTGACCAAAAGGAAATCTCTCAGAGCGTTGCCGAAAATGTTGCGGGCTTGTTGGAAAAAAATGCGGGGATAAAGATTGTTTCTCAAGGATCTGGTGCCCAATCATTTTTGGATCTGCGAGGCATGGGAGGGGATAACCCCTTTGGGAAGGTTCTCGTACTACTTGACGGAGTGCGAATTAACAACATGGATATGTCGTCAATAAATTTTTTGACGATACCCGTCGGGGATGTTGAAAGGATTGAGGTTGTTCGTGGCTCTATGGCTTCGCTTTACGGTGATTCCGCAATTGCGGGGGTTATCAATATTATAAGCAAAACGCAGGGGAAAGGGTTATCCGCCGATGCTTCGGTGATAACGGGTAGCCACGGAGAGCTTAACGGTAAAATAATGGCGAGTTATTCCTGTGGGACCAGCACAATCCGCCTATGTTTTGAAGAGCTAGAATCCGCGGGCTATCGAGAAAGAGCGGCGTTATCTTCACAGAGCACCTTTATCTCGTTAGTGGGAGAACCGCTTCCTGGATTATCCACATCGGGCAGGGTTTCATTCAATAAAATGAACTATCAAATGCCGGGAGCATTAACTAAGGGAGAAATGGAGTTAAACCGTAGGGCTTATCAGCCCGCGAGGCCTTCTTATTTCACCCCTGCTCACGATAGCGATGAAGCCTTACAAGATACGCTTCGGGCAAACCTGCAAGCCAACTACCCGTTTAGCGAAGAAGGAAGCATTAATATTGACCTTGCCTATGCGCAAAAGCAAATTGAGAGCGATATGGCTTCCTTTGCCACCTATACGACAACAGCGCAAAAAACATTTACCTTGATGCCCAGGATATCTTGGTCAGGACCACTGGGGGGGATTCCTCAGCGAATGGTACTGGGGGTTGATTATTACAATGAGCCTTTTGCCCTAGAAAAATTCACCTCTGCTACCAGAAGTGTAAGAGCTTCTCGTGCTGACATCTGCCGCGAATCAACGGGATGGTATTTGCAGGAAGAAGTACAGGCGGTACCCGAAAAGCTTTTTTTCTCCGTAGGGTTTCGTCAAGAACAAGCCGATATTGCGGCTAAACAGCTACTGATAGCAGCTGCCGAAACACTCTACGACACCAAAAAAATCCACAAAGCACAGGCCTTTGATCTGGGGGCGACATTTGTTGGAGAAAATGGCTTCAAGGTATTTGTTAAGCATTCGCAGGCCTATCGCCTCCCCTTTATTGATGAGCAGGTCTATTATTATGGCTTTGCGAGTGATCAATTTCTGCAAGACCTCGAAAGGGAAAAATCTCGGACGATCGAACTGGGGACACAATGGTCACTTTTTACTTCATTGTTCTTAGAGGCTAATGTTTTCCGCACCGATATGGAGGACGAAATTGTTTACAACGATGCGGAAAGGCGCAACGAGAACCTCGATAAAACGAGGCACGAGGGTGCCGAGTTGTTCATTTCCTACGACGAGGGAGATTTCTTGCGCCTGCGGTTGAAGTACTCCTACCATATCGCAAAATTTCTTGATGGAATTGATAAGGGGAAGGAACTTCCCTTGGTTCCTAATCATCAGCTTACCCTCAGTGGCGAAATAGCATTATTGCCACCAAGCAGAAACGACCTTCCTTTTCGCCTGACATTACACCCTAGCTGTCGTTTTGTGGATAGCTCCTATCTTAGCGGTGATAGGAGTAATAAAGGTCCAAGGCTTGATTCCTACAGCGTTATTGATGCGGTGATCTTTTTAAGGGGCAAAGAGGCGACAGAAAAATGGAGATTCTTTGTCGGAATTGAGAATCTGCTGAATACAGCATACTCCACCTACGGCGTGGCGGGAACTTCTTGGAGCCCAGAAGTATATTACCCCATGCCCAAAAGAACATTTAAGATAGGAGTAAACCTGCCGTTTTAAGAGTAGCCTCCAGTGCCAAGCCTGTTTTGCTTTGACAAAGCTCAAGTGGCTATTGTAGCGGCTTCCCGCGGCTTTAGGAGGCTGAAAAAATGCGGAATGTGAGGGTCGGGTTGATTGGTTTTGGCACCATCGGAAGCGGTGTCGTCAAGATTTTTCAAGATTATGGTGCCGATATTGCAGAAAAAGTGGGCATCAACCTCGTTCTGAAGAAGATTGCCGATCTTGACATAGTTTCCCCACGCACGGCATTTGTTCCGCAAGAGATGCTAACCACCGATGCCAGAGAGATTGTCTCCGATCCCGAAATTAACATCGTGATTGAGCTAATGGGAGGGATCGAACCCGCTCGCTCCCTAATTCTTCAAGCGATCAATAACAAAAAGCACATCGTAACCGCCAACAA
This sequence comes from Deltaproteobacteria bacterium, assembly GCA_021737325.1. Taxonomy (GTDB): domain Bacteria; phylum Desulfobacterota; class Syntrophia; order Syntrophales; family JAIPED01; genus JAIPED01. Next base: position 1,589 of record JAIPED010000053.1, on the reverse strand, counting down.
AGCGCTCTTAGCCATTGATGGTGACCTTATTTTCCGTGCGGCTCAGGAATGCTCCGTTGATATTGGTTTTGAAGCAAGCGTTGCGGGGACAATTCCCGTTATCAAAACCTTAAGAGAGGCATTGGTTGCCAACCGTATTGAATCTTTGCTGGGGATCATCAACGGGACATCCAACTATATCCTCTCCAAAATGACGGATGAACACTTGGATTTTGCTACCGCCTTGAAACAGGCGCAGGCTAAGGGTTATGCGGAAGCAGATCCTTCTTTTGATGTAAATGGCACCGATGCCAAGCACAAGCTTGCCATCTTGCTAAGCATCGCCTACGGTAAAAAGGTTAATATAGATGCAATCTACTGCGAGGGGATAACTAAGATAACCCCTGAGGACATTAAATTTGCCGCAGAGTTAGGCTATCGGGTGAAGCTTCTCGCCATCGCAATCAGGCGGGAAGGACGGGTTGAGGCACGATTGCACCCCACGCTGGTGCCAGCCAACCACCCCATCGCTCGTGTTGAGAATAATTACAACGCCTTGCATATTGTCGGAAGCTCGGCAAACGCGGTTTTTTTGCATGGTGAAGGCGCAGGCATGATGCCTACGGCAAGTGCGGTTATGAGTGATGTTATTGATATCGCCAGGAATATCTCCTGTGGTATCTCAGGGCGGGTACCATCCCGTCATCCCGACGAGCGAAATTTGGCAGAGCTGGCAATTGTCCCCATGGAAGATGTGGCTACCAACTACTACATCCGCTTTATGGCTCTTGATAGACCTGGGGTTTTATCAAAGATATCGGGAATATTTGCTAAATATGCGATTAGTATCGCCTCTGTGATTCAAAAAGGGAGGATGCAAGATGGTTCTGCCGTTCCCTTGGTAATGCTAACCCATAGCTCGCGTGAAAGGGCGGTGTGTGAAGCGCTATTAGAAATTAGAAATCTTGATGTGATTGCGGGGGAGCCAATGCTTATCCGCATTGAGGAAAGAGACTAATGGTGAAGTCTGTAATACTATTGGGAGACGGTATGGCCGATTATCCCATTGATTCCTTATCGGGTAAAACACCCTTGGAAGTTGCCCACAGCCCCAACATGGATCTAATCGCTAGAAGTGGGACACTTGGGTTGTTTCAATCAATTCCTCCGGGAATGCCGCCGGGTTCAGATGTAGCCACCTTGTCGATACTAGGCTACGATCCACAGGAATGCTACTCGGGGAGGGGTCCGCTGGAAAGCGCGAGCATGGGAATCAAACTGGGCGCTACCGATATCGCTTTTCGTTGTAACTTGGTTACCTTTTCAAAAGAGGCACCAAGAGTTATGGATGACTTTACCGCGGGGCACATAAAGTCCGATGAAGCGGCGGCAATAATTGGAAGCCTTCAGCAACATTTTGCGCAAAGCAGTTTTTCTTTCTATCCAGGAGTTGGCTACCGCCACCTCTGTGTTTGGCATGGAGGTATCGCTTCTCTGAAGACAACTCCTCCCCATGATATAACAGGAAGGGAAATAGCGTGTTATCTTCCGCAAGGAGATGGCGCTGAAACACTCTTGACCCTAATGCACGAGTCGCGGGAGTTGTTGGA
>JAIPED010000052.1 GCA_021737325.1 Deltaproteobacteria bacterium | reverse complement strand
GCATTTGTTTTCTCGCAAATGAAGATAATGGAAACCAATGGTGGGGAGTTTTTAACCGCCACCAGCGCTGTTTGTAAAATATCGCCCTTTCCGCTGCTGTTGGGCAGGGTGGAAATACCAGAAATATCCTTCCATGATGCAAAGATTTCCATTTTACGCTACCCCAACGGGTCGTCTAGCATTGCCGATTTGCTACACGGCACGGGGGAAACCCCCGTAAAAACAATAACGCTACACAATGCGACGCTTAAACTGATAGACAAAAAATACCGAGCCACAATGGAGATTGGTAGTGCGGAAGTATCGCTCTCCAACATGGGAAAGGGAAAACGGGGAAGATTTAGAATCCATGGCTTCACCGCCCATGAATCTCAGCGGGTGTTCTACACCGCGGGAGTTGTTGATATCCCTGACTCCCCTGAGGGAGTGCTAAGGGCCGATATTGATGCGTTTTTGGCCGGTGTTGATCTTAAGCACCTCCACGATCTTCTCGATAACGATTTGCCCCAATGGAGTAACAATTTACGGGTTAGTGGGAGGGGTGATTTTAAAGGTTCATTTAGCGGCAATAACGAGGAGTTTAGCCTGCGGACGGAGATAAAACTCCATGACCTAAAGGTTGCCTATCCACCAGCGTTTCTTCAGGAAATAGCCACCAAGGAGGCAACAATTGCTTTTTCCCTGAAGGCAACCCCATCAGCGCTTTATCTTAAGAATATCAACATCAAGACTAATGGGGTTGTTTTCCAAGGCGCCGTTACCTTGGAAGATATACATAGCGATGATCCCTATCTCTTTGCCGAGGTTGCCTCCCGTGAATTTTCTTTTTTGGCGGCAAGTCCTTATATTCCCTACAAAATTATCCCCAAACCCGTAACCGATTTCATGCGTGAGAAAATTATTTCCATTGATAGCGTCGTAATAGAAGAAGCGCGACTGGAAGGCAGGATCAAGGATATTGCCAATATTACAGAAGAAAAAAATAAAGATGTGCTTTTCGTTAGCGCTAAAATCGGGGGAGCCGCTGTTGCTTACTGGCAGGATCTTCCCACATTCAACCGTTTTACCGGTATGCTGGAATTGCGCGGCAGAGATTTTAGCCTCAAGGAGGCGAAAGGTTTCTTCGGCGATTCGCCCATGGTCTTGGAAGGGCGAATTACCAACTACAATGCGCCTGACTTGGGCAACTCCTACGAGTTTTCCCTCGTTACTGATGCGGGCTCAGGCGAAATGAGCAAGCTTACGCAAAATTTTATCCAGCAACAAAGCGGCGCCTCACAATTATTGTTAAACGGAAGCGGCCCGTTAGAAGACTATCGCTTAAGCGGTTTTTGGTCGGCAACGCCGATTCCCTGCCGCATCGGCACGCGGATAGAAAAACCTGCGGGAATGCCAGGGATTTTGTCGTTTGTTGCTAAAATCACCGAGGCAGGTTTTGAGGTGGAAAAATTCACCTGCCTGCTGGGCAACTTGTCGTTAGCTGGCTTTTCTGATTATGCCAATAAAACAAGTAGTTTACACATTCAATCCAACGACATTGATATTGAACAGGTTGCCTCGCTCCATCCCCGAACGAGCGGTGTTTTCTCTGCGGGAACATTGCGGGTTGATCTGCTAACGGAAAATATCCTGAAGGCGGATGGCTTTACGCCGATTAGTGGTGCGCTATTTTTTACCAACCTTTCCACCAGCATGGGGGTGGTGAGGTTTTCCCAGACCAACGGAAGCATTCGCTTTCAGCCTGGAGAAGCACCGTTCTTAGAAGCCGTGGGAGTAAAAAGTGGTGGTGGCTCACAATTTCGTCTTGTCGGTAAAGTTGACAGCTTCAACGAGCCGCTGAAGGCACGGCTACAAATAACAGTGCCACAGCTTCTCGGGCGTGATTTTATCGGCGCTACCACGGGGAATAATACGGCGGTGCTCACGGAGCTAAATGCCAACCTCATCGTTGATGACAGTACCATTACCATTGCGTCCCTTTCTGCCAAACACCCTAACGGCGATGTTGTCATGCGCGGGCAACTACAACTGCCAAACGGTACGGATAAAAGTTCCCATCTCTCTTTTAACACTAACTTCATACCAACTGCGGCGCTTTTCAGTTTGTTGAATGTTCCCGAACATTTTATCACGGGAAAAATCGCCGTGGGAGGCAAGGTTACTTTCCTGCCTGCGGGGGATTCCTTAACGGCGAATGGCAGCCTGGATATTCAAGCGCAAGATGGGGTTATCGTCGGCTTCCCCTCTATTCATCGCGTCTTTGGGCTTTTGAATATGCAAAACTATCTCAAAATGAGGCTACCTGATGGAGACAATGAAGGAATGCCATTTGTAAGGCTTTCCTCCCGAATCTACTTTGATAACAAGCGGGTGGATTTGCGCCGTGTGGAGATAAAGAGCGACTCGGTAAACCTTACCATCTTTGGGATGGTTTTCTTGGCTAATAACACCATTGATTTAATCGTTGGCGTACACCCCTTGCAAATGGTTGATGCGATTGTAAGCGGTGTTCCCGTCTTCGGATGGATACTCACCAATGACAAAAAAATGCTCACGCTCCTCTTTGAAGTAAAGGGTCCTTTTGATGACCCCAAAGTTATCGCCATGCCCATAAGGTCGCTGACCAAGGGGGTGTTTGATGTCTTTGTGAAAACACTTTTACTCCCCATCAAGATTTTTTCCGATACGGGCGAAATCCTCTTGGGGGAATAGAGCGGCAAACGACGGCAGGGTTATCGCGCAAAGGTGATCTAAATGAAAATTATTGAATGTGTCCCGAATTTTTCTTGTGGTGATTGCCCGAATTTTCAAGACAGCATTGCCCAAAAAATCGCTTCCCATGACGGTGTAACCTTGGCCGATTGCTCACGGGATGCTGATCATAACCGTAGCGTCTTTACCATCATCGGTAGCCCTGAAGCGGTTTTATTAGCGACCCTAAACGCTTGCATTCTTGCCGTTAGCCTTATTGATCTGCGCGAGCATCATGGAGAACACCCCCGCATCGGCGCGGTGGATGTCGTCCCCTTCGTTCCGCTAACGGATACCTCCCTAGCGGAGGCGGCAACAATAGCCAAGCGCTTTGGCGAATCCTTTAGTAAAGCAACGAGGGTTCCCGTCTATTATTATGGCGCGGCGGCAACGGCCCCTCCACGGAGGGAATTATCATGGATACGCAGAGGAGGATACGAAGCGCTGGCGGGAAAAATGCTACTGCCAGAGTGGACCCCCGATGAAGGGGTAGCAACATTCAATGCCCGTAGCGGCGCCACGGCGGTGGGCGCTCGTTTTCCCTTGGTGGCGTTTAATATTAACCTAGATAGCGATGATTTGGCGTTAGCCAAAAACATCGCTAAGGCTATTCGTCAATCCAACGGTGGCTTAGCGGGTATTCAGGCGATTGGGGTGGAGCTTAAACACCGCAAGTTGGTGCAGGTATCCACCAACATTACCGATTATCGGCGCACAACGATGCAAGCGGTTTTTGCTGCGGTAAAGGCGCGGGCGGTGGGCGTGCAGATTCGGGAAACCGAATTAATTGGTATTGCTCCACGGGATGCCTTCGGAGCTACCCCTGCGGCAATTCTTTTAAACAACTTCCATCCCCAGATGATTTTGGAAAACCATCTTGCCCCTTGAAAAAACAGGAAAGTTCATGCTCTGAAATCTCAACGGCAAAAAGGAGTAAACATGTATGAGCAACTTTAGCGAAGCGGAGAAAAAACTCTTAAAACTGGTGCAGGGCGATATTCCCGTTGTCGCGGAACCGTTCGCGGCAATGGCCAAGAGCGTGGGAATGAGCGAAGAAGAGGTGCTGTCCTTTTTAACGCGTATGCGCTCACAGGGTGTTATTAAAAGGATGGGTGCGTTAATTCGCCATCAAAAAAGCGGCTTTACCGCCAACGCGATGGTTGTATGGGAGCTTCCCCCAGAAAAGGTTGCAGGGGCGGGAAAATTTTTGGCACAGCTTCAGGAGGTTTCCCATTGCTACGAAAGGGAACCCGCCTTCTTGGGGAGGTTTAATTTTTTTACGATGCTGCATCTTAAGGAAGCAAATTTTGCCCTAATAGCCGCTATCGCCCAAGAAATTGGCGCGCTGGATTATCAAATTCTGCATAGCGAACGGGAGCTCAAAAAAACATCAAGGGAGTATTTTACATGAGAAGCAATTCGGAAGCGTTGTTTGCACGAGGGTTTGCCAGAATGCCGGGAGGGGTAAACAGCCCCGTGCGCGCTTTTCGGGCGGTAGGCGGCAATCCCGTTTTTATCGCCAAGGGCGCAGGCTCACGCATCTACGATGTCGATGGTAATAGCTATCTCGATTTTCTCTCCTCTTGGGGGCCGATGATCCTTGGCCATGCGCATCCCGTGGTGGTTGCGGCGCTAATAGCAGCGGCGCATGAGGGGACAAGCTTTGGGGCGACGACCGAACGGGAAGTTATCATGGCAGAAATGCTCTGCGAGGCGGTTCCTTCGCTGGAAAAAGTGCGGTTAGTCAATTCGGGCACGGAAGCGGTAATGAGCGCCGTTCGTTTGGCACGGGCCTTTACCAATAGGGATATGATTATCAAATTTGACGGTTGCTACCACGGGCATAGCGATTCGCTCTTGGTACAAGCTGGTTCGGGAGTAGCGACGCTGGGCATTCCTGATTCCCAGGGGGTGCCTCTAGCCATTGCGGCACAAACGCGATCGCTTCCCTACAACGATATTCCCGCCTTGCTATCGGCCTTTGCCAAGTACGATAGCCGTATCGCGGCGGTGATTGTGGAGCCTGTGGCGGGAAATATGGGCGTGGTAAAAGGCTCGCGGGATTTTTTAGCGGCCGCCCGAGAACTAACCAGCACCAACGGCGCTCTGCTTATTTTTGACGAGGTCATCACGGGATTCCGCTTTGGCTATGGCGGTTACCAAGACATCATTGGCATCACTCCCGATATTACCTGCCTCGGAAAAATTATCGGCGGCGGCTTGCCCGTCGGCGCCTTTGGCGGCAAGGAAGAAATCATGTCGTTGGTGGCACCCCTCGGGGGCGTTTATCAGGCAGGGACGCTGGCGGGTAACCCCTTGGCAATGGCGGCGGGTATCGCGACTTTAGAGCTGCTACAGGAAGCAAGCTATCAATACGAAGATTTAGAACGCAAAACATTTGGATTTTGCCAAGAGATACAAGGCTTTTTTGCCGCAAAGGGTATCGCCGTTGTGATTAATCAGGCGGGCTCCGCATTCACCTGCTTTTTTACCGAGGGGCAATCCATCAGCGATTTTGCCACCGCCAAGCAAGCGGACACCAAGGCCTATGGGGCGTTTTTCCACCGCCTCTTGGCTAATGGGCTATACTTCCCCCCCGCGCAATTTGAAGCCGCCTTTTTCTCGTTTGCGCATAGCGATGCGGATATCGCTTTAGCCTTGGAGGGCGTAAAGAAGGCGATACAGTCGCTGTAAAAGACTCGTGCTTATGCAAATGTTACTAAATAAGACTCTTGCACAACTGTACCTCTTTGCTTCCGACCGTCATTCCCGCACCCGTTTTCACGAGTGCAGGCTCCAGCGGGCAACCGCAAAAAACAAAATGCAATAGAATGACGCATCCAGATGTGTCTGAAATATTTCAGTTATTTTTTAATTGATGAGCCTTTTCTTCCGTTGGTGTTTGATAAACGAGTTGCGCAAGAGTCTTTAAATAATAAACTCAAAGAGGTTGCGGTCGCTGTTAATCTCCGTGAAGCTAATATAGTAGCGTTGCAACTTTTTTATCAGCAGTTGATAATCCTCTTTGTTGCGCATTTCGATCCCCACCAACACCGGCCCTGTATCCCTCTCGTTCTTCTTGATGTACTCAAAACGGGTAATATCATCGGTAGGCCCGAGCACCTTGCTAACGAATAATTTGAGCGCGCCCGCCCGTTGCGGCAGGCGAAGAATGAAGTATTTTTTCAACCCCTCGAAAAGTAAGGAGCGCTCCTTTACCTCTTGCAGGCGGTCGAAATCGTTGTTGCTCCCGCTAACGATGCAGACAACATTTTTATTCTTTAATTGAAAACGATAGTTGTGCAGAGCGGCAACCGCCAGGGCACCTGCTGGCTCAACGACGATGGCATCTTCGTTATACAAGGCAAGCATCGTGGAACATACCTGCCCTTCATGAACGGCGATGAGATCATCCAACACCTCCTTACAGATGGCAAAGGTGGTCTTGCCCACCAACTTCACCGCCGCACCATCAACAAAGGTATCAATATACTCCACCGTTACGGGCTTACCATGATCAAACGCCGCCCGCATGGATTGCGCCCCTTGCGGCTCAACACCAATAATCTTGGTAGTAGGGCTTTTTTCCTTCAGGTATGCCCCCAATCCTGCCGCTAAACCCCCGCCACCAATGGGAATAAAAACATAATCCAACGGCTGAGGCGCATCCGCGAGGATCTCTATCCCCATGGTCGCCTGCCCCTCAATGATGCTGGGATGTTCAAAGGGAGGAATAAAGGGGATGCCTTTCGTGGCGGCATATTCTTGCGCCTTTTCTAGACAAGAATCGAAATTATCACCGTAGAGGACAATTTCCACATAATCGCCGCCAAACATCTCCACTTGTTTAATCTTTTGGCGCGGCGTGATGGCGGGCATATAGATGGTGCCCTTTATCTTCAGGAGGTGGCAAGAGTAAGCGACTCCCTGTGCGTGGTTCCCCGCCGAGGCGCAGACAACGCCCTTTTTCGTCGAGGGCAGGGAGGAAATCATGTTGTAAGAACCGCGAATTTTATAAGAACGCACAACCTGCATATCTTCCCGCTTAAGAAAGACCTGACAATGAAAACGCCCCGAGAGGTTTTGGTTAAACATCAGGGCGCTATGGCGGACAACATCACGGATGCGATGACCCGCTTTTTCTACGGCTTTGCTTTGCGGTAGGGCTACTAATTGCTTGCTCTGTTTCATTTCATTATCTCCTTAAAAAATAAAAATCCGCCATCAGGAAGAACCTGATGACGGATTGGCGTTTTGCTGGCTGTTGTTGGTGCGCTAATCCACAATCGGGTGTCTCCCAGGGGAGGCACCGCTAATAATTATTCCGTTAACCATTATATTGTGGAATTTGTGGTTGCTCATGGGCGGGGGGGCTAATGCTGGAAGCAAGGCTTTGTCAAAGGAAATCTACCCTTATGCCTCTTGCACAACAGCGCGATTTGACCTGCCAGCGTCAGTCCCGCACCCGTCTTTACGAGTGCAAGCTTCAGCGTGAGTCCAGATGTGTTCGAAATATTTTAGTTATTTGGTTCAATAGGTGAATGCTTTCTTTTGTTGCAGGTTAATGAACGAGTTGTGCAATAGTCTTTTTATGGAGGTTCTGTTCTAATGGCCAGCATTCTGTTGCCGCTAACATAAAGATCAGACGGAGCGTAGCGATCAGCTGTATTTCATAGTTAAGACTCTTGCACAACTGTACCTCTTTGCTTCCGACCGTCATTCCCGCACCCGTTTTCACGAGTGCAGGCTTCAGCGGGAATCCAGAGGTGTTTGAAATATTTTGATTATTTTAACCAACAGACAAGCTCCTTCTTTCGTTACTGCTTGGAGGAATAGGTTGTGCCGTGGTCTTTAGTTTGGTTTCTTTGAAAATTATGCCTTATAGCCAATCCAGCCACCGTATAGAAATCCAGAATAGAATTTGAACATCCCAGTGAATCCTGCAGTGCTCAACAACTCCAGAATACGCGACTCTGGAACAAACCGGATCATCTTCATAATCACTTCCTCAAAGGCATTTTCCATGCTCTCGATCTGCACTCCTTGAATAATAGGGTACTGCTTCCACGATGCTTTGATTTCCTCAAATTCCATGCTACCCGGTTGGCCGTGACCATCGATCAACAGGAAAGGAGTGCCGCGTTTCAAGCGCTTGCAGATACTCTTGAGCAGTGCCAGCTTCCCCCCATCGTCTTTCAAGAAATGCATGACTAAAATGCAAGTTGCGCCATCGAAAACTTCCGAGTCTTCTAGATCATCAACATATCCTTTTTTTAGCTCAATCTGATTGGTCAGATTATTTTTAGATATATTTTTTGTCGCAAGCTTCAGCATATCTTCCGATGGATCAACGCCGCAAAACGACCATCCGGGGTTCAAAGGACCGAATTCGCAGACTTCCATACCAGTACCTGCGCCTACTATCAGAAGCTTGGCATCCTTTTGAATCCTCGCTCGCAGACAGCTATGCGAAATCCTAAACATTTCTTCGTAGGCCGCGCAAAAGAGCCTGATGGACTTGTCATATTCTTCAACCTTCACTGGAGGTTTTTTATCGAAGCTTACTGTTGTCTGTGGATTATTCGTCATCAAATTAGCCTTTTCTATTTATGAAATTTTAACTACCAAATGTGACAGTCACCAGTAGCGGCTTTTTGGCGTCCGGTGAACTGAATGGTTAGAAAAATTATTCAGTAAATTTTTTCATTGCTTGTGTGTTTGTGAATACAGCCATTCCTGTTTTCATAGCTCCAAACCCAAGTTTTTTATAAAAGCCTTCCTTTCCTGGAGTTGCGTAAAGGATGATATTACAGTCTGGCAGTTGATCTAAGATGGCTTGAATAATAAGTTTTCCAACACCCTTTCCTTGGGCTTCTGGCAAAACGGCAACATCATAAATTGCGCCTTGATATTCACCATCAGATATTGCTCTTCCAAAACCGAGCAACTGCGATTCCTCATAAACGAAAACGGTGGTTCGACTGGCCTCAAAAGCTCTCTTATGGACTTCTGGTGCATGGTAAGCCATTCCAACTTTTTTTAGCGAGTCAGCTATGGTTCGCCAATCAACCCCAGAGCAATCGGTTATTATTTTTAGTTTCATATTTTTCTGCCGAACTCCTCAATCAGCAGCAGAGTCAGCGCTCGGCTACATCGACTTGTCGCATACGATGATTGAGCCCCTTGCATAACTTGTTCATTAACCCACAACGAAAGGAAGGACTAATCCCGCGAATAAAACAACCAAAACATTTCCAGCACCTCTGGAGTCCCGCTGGAGCTTGCACTCGTGAAAACAGGTGCGGGAATGACGACCACAAGCCAAGCGGTGCAGTTATGTAAGAGTCTTACCAAGCCAGTGCCCCTCACAGCGCACCACCTAGTAAACAAACTTAACCCCCAGGAAGGCGTTGACATCGCCGCCGCCGAGGCTTCCGCCACCGTAGCTGTTCGCATAGCTTAGGGAAAACTCGGTGTATAAATCATCCAACTGCAAACCTGCCGTAATGCCGTTAACACTTCCCTTAGCGCTAAAAGAACCAATGTAGGCAATGCGCATCGTCGCTTGCACACCAATTTCCATATCGGAGCCTAACTCAATGCCAAATTTGTTCATATCGCTCTCATCGCTAACAGAATGAACTATGCCATCCCTAGTCCGCTCCAGCTCAACCGTCCGACCAAGCAACAGGCCGCTATAGGAAACATCCATAAAGGGCTTTAAGCGTAACCCTGTAACCCCATAGTTGCTACGAAGGTTAACGCCCGCAGATAGTTGCGCCGATGGCTGACTAAAAGCAGAGTAGGAACTCCCACGGCTATCGGTGTAGCCGGAAACACTAACATAATCCGTCACAAGACCAACACGGGGAGAAAATAACACGGGATAAGGAAGCGAGATGGGATCGTGCAGATAACCCGCTCTAACTTCATTACGAATGTTGTGGGAATTGTAGCTCGCAGTAACGCTATTACCATAACGCTCGGCCGAATGCGCACCCGCGGATACACTAAGAATATCCGTGATGAACCAATCAGCATAGGTATAGACAAAGGTCCCGCCAAGCGTATGGATGGCCAGCTTCTCTTTATCCAGACCTGCGCTAGCAAAATCAACGCTTCGTTGGGTATAGCCATAAAACGCTCCGATAAGGTTATATGGAGCAAGCTCCCTCTCAACCATGGCAAAGGCGCCCGACTGAGAGCTATCATAGCTACTATCACTCTTCGTAGCACTTCCCTTACTTCCCGAAGCGGCGAAGGAACCAAAATGATAGACGGTATCATCCTTCTCTTGCGGTGTTTCTTCCGCAATCTTCCACATTAGCATACTGCCTATAGCATCCATCAAGAGCCAGCTTCCCTGATGACCGTAGCTTGCCGCTATCGTTGCCGCGGGAGACGAGGGTATCACCTCGGTGATATTACCACCCAATTCATAACGGCTCCAATTACCATCCCAAGCCCATTCTGGTCGGGAAATATCCCAAACACCACCACCGCTATTATAGGAAAAAGAGAAGGAACCTGACGGCTGCTCAGAAGAAATGGCGTAAAGGTATTGTCCCTCACCCGAGCGCATCGCAACAGGTTCAACATGGATATTGCTCGAAGCGGTGAGGTAAATACCCCCCGCAGGAATTGATGCAGGATCAGCATGAACATTACTTAAAGAGCCAAAACTAACCGTCCCGTTAAAAATTAATTGGTAATAATCGGAATAGGTCGGGTTAAATACCAAAGAACCACCGCGTTGAGTGTAGGCACCACCAACCGTCAACTGTTTGTCCGCTCCAATTGACAATGAACCCGAGTTCCACGACACCGAACCAACAGAACCAGAAATATCCGCAACGCCAGCACCAACGCCCGATAAAACCCCAAAGCCCTCAACAACTCCGCTAATGGTAACACCCGCGGCTGCTGCTAAAAGCAAAGCAGAGCTATTATCGCCGCCAATAACCCCTACAAACTCTCCGCCGCTGTAAGTAACTGTCGAATGATGCTCCGCAAAAATAGACCCCTTAAGACCACTAACAGAGCCACCACTCTGCAAAAATGTCCCATTCC
>JAIPED010000051.1 GCA_021737325.1 Deltaproteobacteria bacterium | reverse complement strand
TGTCTCTTTAATCATTTTTTCATAGGGCATAAAAGCGTTTTCTAATTCGCTTAGCGTTATGACATCGTCGTTTACAACAGCGATAATCCTATCGGCCACAACAACTTCTTCCGCAACCGCTTGCGGCACTGCATCACTGAAGAAAAAAAACAGTGACAAGGTTGCAACAACGATAGTCCCTGATATTCCTGAAATGGTAAATTTTCGCATCGTTAAGATCCCTCTGGCAACTTGTGGTCTTGATATTTTGCGGACATAAAAGCTTCCACAACATCCTTGTTAATCTTTATCTCGGCACTTTTTCTGATATTTGCCAGCCAAAGCTGAAAGGCTTCTTCCCCCTTTATTTCTTTTAGGTCTGTGATAACTCGCTCCTTCGCGCTTTCAAAACTATCGGCAACTTGCTCCCTCCGTTCCAAAACCTTAAGAATATGAAACCCGTACGGACTCTTGATAACAGCGCTTATCTTGCCGGGTGTTAAGGTAAAGGCAACCTGATCAATCGCTGGTGGCATCTCTCCCCGAGAAATAAAACCTAGGTCCCCACCATTTGCGCCTTCGGGGGCTATTGACTCTTTTTTCGCTATCGTAGTGAAATCTTCACCTTGCTCAATTTTTACGAGCATCCGTTGAGCTTTTCCTTCATCATCAACAACTATCTGAGCAAGGCGAATTGTTGTTTCGGAACGATAACGAGCACGATTCGCGACATAAAACTCTCGCACTTCTTCTTCGCTAACAGATATCCTATCGTAAACATCTTTTTCAATTACCTTTTCATACAGCCTGCGTTTTTTGAAGTACTTCTTCCATTGAGCATCGTTGATTTTAATCCCCACCAAGACGCCAGAGGAAGCAGACCCTTCATAGCTTTCCTTTAGTTCCGCTAGACTATCATCAATTTCTTGCTTGCTAACCTTGATAGAAAGCTTTTCCGCTCTTTGCTCTATCAACAAACCGTTAATGGCCTCGGATAGAACCTCCTCTTTCAGCCGTTGCAACGCCAAGGGGCTAATAACTCCTTGAACCAACTGAGAAGAGAGCTTCATACGCATAGCTTCTTCCAAGTCTTTGGTGGTTATATCTTCCCCATTAACTTCCGCGACCACCTTTCCCGAAAAACGCTCACATCCACAAGCACCCATCATTATTAGCAAAATTCCTATAATTGCCAAATTATTGATCCTTTTTTTCATAAATGGAATCCCCACTTGTAAGTCTTACAGGGTTGCCTATCACATCCAAATTTAACAAACAACATATCGTAACGCCTTTGGTAAAATTTTCAGAGAGATCTTGGCGTTTCTTTTTGACATCCCCCAGTCTATGATTTACCCAACCACGGCACAATAATCCAACTGGAGGACAAATGATAAAACGGTATTCTCGCGAAGCAATGGAGGCTATTTGGTCTGATCAGAATCGCTATCAAAAATGGTTGGATGTGGAAATTGCCGCCTGCGAAGCAATGGCAGAAAAGAAAATGATACCAGATAGTGCCATTAAAAATATTAAAAGCAACGCTCGCTTTGATGTGCAAACAATTGAGGAGATAGAAAAAACTACCAAGCATGATGTAATCTCCTTCCTCACCTGTGTAGCGCAAAGCGTTGGCGAAGATTCTCGTTTTATCCATATGGGACTTACCTCTTCGGACATTCTTGATACTTCATTTGCACTTTTGTTACGAGAAGCGGGTGGCATCATCCGTAACGATATCATGCGCCTGCTCGCCCTGCTGCGAGCAAGGGCTGGGGAACACAAGAATACTTTGATGATCGGGCGCTCTCACGGAATTCATGCCGAACCGATAACCTTTGGCTTAAAACTAGCACTTTGGTACCAAGAAATGCAAAGGAACCTGACGAGATTAGAACGCGGCATTGAAAACATAAGCTATGGAAAAATATCCGGCGCGGTCGGCACATATTCCTTGGTAACCCCCGAAATTGAAGAAATAACCTGTAAAAAATTGGGGTTGCTACCTGATCCCATATCATCACAAATAATCCAACGCGATCGGCACGCCGAATTTTTCTGTACACTCGCGATTATTGCATCCTCCCTCGATAAGTTTGCCCAGGAGATTCGCCTTTTGCAACGAACGGAGGTTCGAGAGGTGGAAGAGTTTTTCTCTCCTGGACAAAAAGGCTCTTCCGCGATGCCACACAAACGGAATCCCATTCTCTCAGAAAATATTTCAGGATTGGCGAGATTACTTCGTGGATATTCGTTAATGGCTCTGGAAAACATTCCCTTGTGGCACGAAAGAGATATCAGCCATTCTGCCGCAGAGCGCGTTATCGCTCCCGATGCTACCATTGCTCTGGATTTCATGCTTAATCGCTTCTGTAATATCATGGAAAAATTGGTCGTGTTTCCCGAAAGAATGAGGCAAAATCTGGAAATGACTCACGGGATTATTTTCTCCCAAATGGTTTTGCTAAAATTGGTGGAGAAGGGAGTTTCGCGAGAAAACGCCTACGCCGTTGTGCAGAAACACGCGATGCAATCTTGGGAAAAAAGTGTTGCTTTCAGCTTGCTTCTTCAACAGGATGTTGTCGTCTCCTCCTTGCTCCGCAGTGAGGAGATAGAGAAGATATTTGATTATCATAACTTTTTACAGCATGTAGATCACACCTTCAGGAGAGTTTTTGGAGAATGAAGAACAAAACACTGCCCATCGCAACATTAGCGTTACTGCTACTATTGGCGGGATGTCAGGGAGTTACCAAATACCTTCGTCTTCCTCTGGATAGTGGGGCTTCTCGAGAATACCGCGTTGCATTTGATAAATGGACAAAATCAGTATCTATACACTCTGGTTTCACAACAAACGCCGTTATATATGCAACTTATAACAGCAAGGAATTCGCGGATGTTTTGGTAGCCGAGCAAAGCAGGATGTATGGTTTACCCGTGGCAAATTTATCCCAAAATGATCGTGAAGGTGTTGCAGAATTCTTTGTTTACATCGTTACCCCATCGGCAAAAACGAATGAATCACGGAAGCCCAATTGGCGAATATACATCCTTGATAACGAACGAGAGATAACACCGAAAACAGTAAAATGGATACATCCGCTAACCACCGAGATGAAAGAGTTGTATCCCTATACCCAGAATGGTTTTGGTTACTTCTATTCCATCATTTTCCCCGTAACCGAGGGCAAAGAGCCGAAAAAATCGCAGAAACTGATTTTTGGTGGTCCCCTGGGAAGGGGTGAAATAATATGGAAGATGTAAGAGGATTAGTTAAAACCCCCAATCCTTGATCCCCTTCGTTATTATCGTATCCCGTAGGGCGCTGTCGCTTTTCTGGGGATAGTCAAGGTTGTAATGCAGCCCACGGCTTTCCTTCCTTAGCAAAGCACTCCTGATGATCATTTCCCCCACCTGTGTGATGTTCCTTAACTCCAGCAAATCCTTGGTAATGTGATAGCGGCGATAAAACTCGTCCACCTCGGCGGCAATTATGCGTACCCTTTCATGGGCACGAAGCAATCGTTTATTGGTTCTCACAATGCCTACATAGTTAGACATACAACGGCGCAACTCATCCCAATTGTGAGAAACAACAACACACTCATCGCTGGTGGTAACCCGTGAGGCATCCCACTCGGGTATGGTTATTTCCTGCCCCTCCGCCATCCCCCGATCCTGCGCAATTTTTTTATAGGCGCGATGGGAAAAAACAACGGCTTCCAGAAGGGAGTTCGATGCCAAACGGTTGGCACCGTGTAACCCTGTACAGGCAACCTCACCACAGGCAAAAAGGTTTTTGATATCTGTTTGGGCATGTTCATCAACACAAACACCGCCGCAAAGGTAATGAGCTGCAGGCACCACAGGTATCGGCACCTTCGCCATATCAATTCCAAAACCCAAGCATTGCAAATAAATGTTAGGAAATCTCTTAACTAAGAAATCTTTACCCTTGTGCGTCATATCCAGTAAAACATAGCTGTCGCCGTTTTTTTTCATCTCCGCATCTATTGCCCGTGCGATAATATCGCGGGGGGCTAAAGATTCCATAGAGTGATATTTGTCCATAAATGTATTTCCACTTTTGAGCGTGAGAATGCCACCCTCACCGCGCAAGGCTTCACTAATAAGAAAGGATTTTGCATCTTCGTGATAGAGACATGTTGGATGAAATTGAAAGAACTCCATGTTAGCGCAGCGAGCACCAGCTCTGTAAGCAATAGCGATCCCATCGCCTGTGGCGATATCGGGGTTTGTTGTAACAAGATATACCTTTCCCGCACCACCAGTTGCTAATACCGTGGAGCGGGAGCGGAATGTTTTTACTCTATCACTATCAACATCTAACACATATGCCCCATGGCATACTTTTTCTTCCGTAGCGGCCTTCGTTGTGGTTATTAGATCGACGGCAACATGGTTTTCCAGCATGGTGATATTTTCTTCTTCGCGAACTCTTTCGACTAATACACGCTCAATTTCCCTCCCGGTAAAGTCACTCCCTTGCAACACTCTCCGCTTGGAATGTCCCCCTTCTTTTCCCAAATCGTACTGGAGCCCCTCTCCTGTTTTCGTAAAAGAAACTCCCCAATTAATTAGGTCATTGACCCTCTCTGGTCCTTCCTTTACCGTAAAGCTAACAACATCTCGGTTGCATAAGCCATCACCACAGAGTAGCGTATCTTGGATATGTGAAGCAAAACTATCTCCTTCATCCTGCACCACCGCCACGCCGCCTTGGGCATAGTTGGTGTTCGATTCGGAGATTTTTGTTTTGGTAACAACGATCACTGAACCGATGCGAGACAGTTTTAAGGCAAGGCTTAGTCCGGCGATGCCGCTACCAATGATTAAAAAATCGCATTTCATCTAATAAATGTCCTTCCTGCAAAGGTTGTTTACAAGGCAATTGCCCTGGGTTATACAGCCACAACTAAGTTTTTCCAAAGGAAAAATTGTTACGATGATTGTTCTGGGAATAGAAACCTCTTGCGATGAAACAGCCTGCGCCATAGTTGCGGATGGTGATAAAATAATGGCGAATATCGTGGCATCACAGATTGATATTCATTCAGCTTATGGGGGAATAATCCCCGAAATTGCCTCAAGAAAGCATGTTGAAAGCATCTACGCGGTTATTAAACAAGCGCTAACTGTAGCCAATATCGGCATTGAAGATCTTGATGGAATTGCCGTTACCCAGTTTCCTGGCCTTGTTGGTTCTCTGTTAGTGGGGATTGCGGCGGCAAAGTCCTTCGCTTTTGCCCGCCAGCTACCCCTTGTAGGTGTCAACCATCTTTTTGGTCATATTGCGGCAATTTTTCTTACGGAGAAAAAACCTGCATTTCCTTTCGTGGCGTTAGTTGTCTCCGGCGGACATACCAGCACCTATGTAGTTCATGGCCCCCATAATTTTGCGCTTGCAGGGCAAACCCTTGACGATGCCGCAGGCGAGGCTTTTGATAAGGCGGCAAAACTCTTGAACCTTGGTTATCCCGGCGGAGTTGCCATTGATAAACTGGCAAAAAAAGGAAAGCGCGATTACATCGCCTTTCCGAGAGCAATGCGCAATTCAACAAATTTTAGCTTTAGCGGCGTAAAAACCGCTCTACTGAATTATCTCCAAAAAATATCCACCCCTCCAAACGAAGAAGCTCTCGCTGATATTGTCTCCTCCTATCAAGAAGCCATTGTTGAGGTACTCGTGGAAAAAACCATCTCCTTGGCGCTATCAAAAAAAATCCCGCGGGTGGTGGTTTGTGGCGGCGTTGCGGCAAACTCTCGCCTACGAGCAGCCTTTCAAGAAGCTGGCGATAAAGAGCAAATCGCCATTTTTATTCCACCGATAGCCCTTTGCACGGACAACGCCGCCATGATTGCCGCTGCCGGGTTTTTCCGTCTGCAAAATAATGAGCGAGACGATTTAGCAATAAATGCTATTTCACGGATACATGCGAATTCGTGATTCTGTGGGAAAAAAAACTCCAATGTCGCCAAGACCATCAAAGAGTTTAGGGCAAAATTTCCTCATAGATAGCAACATTGCTCGTAAAATAGTTGCTTTCGCAGAATGCAATGATGGCGATGTCGTTGTGGAAATCGGGGCAGGCAGAGGTGCATTAACTCCAACTTTGGCAGGATCCTGCAAAAAACTGTTCGCCGTAGAAATAGATGCGCGTTTGAAAGCATCCCTGCAAGAAGCAACAATCGGTCTGCAAAATGTAGAAATATTAATGGCGGACGCGAGAAAGATCTCTTACGACACATTCAAGAGCGAGGCACCCCTCAAGATCGTCGGCAACATTCCGTATTACGCCTCCACCGATATTCTTTTTAACATACTTGACCAAAGACATTTAGTTAGTAGCGTAACCTTCATGCTACAAAAAGAGCTCGCTCTGCGCTTGTGCGCACAACCCTGCTGTAAGGAATACGGAATCCCCACCGTAATTTTGGGAATGTTTGCAAATGTGGTTAAAGGCTTTAATGTTTCTCCTTTTTGCTTTTATCCGCAACCGCATGTAACTTCGACGGTTATCAGAATTGATTTCCTGCAAGAGAGCAAATTTCCTCTTGATAATATTGATTTACTAACAGCCGTGGTGCATGGGTTATTTGCTCAGCGCCGCAAGAGCGTACTGAATAACTTGAAGAATTTTTTTGAGGGCAACACCACCATGGCAAGAGAGATACTAACCAAGGCAAATATTGCCCCCTTGGCACGAGCAGAGCATTTATCTTTGTGTGATTTTGCCACCATCGCCAATTTGGTTAATGGAAGTGGCTGGAAGACAGAAGCACAGAAAATCCTGGACGCAAGAAGCTAAAGGCTCTTTGTAACAGCATATTGCTTATGCATGGCACTTATGTTACGGGGCTACAAATTTTTTCTGAGAGAAAAGCGCATGATAAAAGATGCTAGAATAATTATTGTAACAGGGCTCTCGGGGGCGGGTAAGAGTAACGCGCTGAAAGCCTTGGAGGACATCGGGTTTTTTTGCGTCGATAACCTTCCCGTGGTTTTACTTCCCCAATTTATTGAAATCCAAACAGGAAAAAAGATACCCGAAAACAAAGTGGCAATCGCCATGGATATCAGGGAGAAAGCCTTTATTGAAGATTATCCCAAGGTTTTCACCGAGATTAAAGACCGTGGCTATGCGATTGAGATACTTTTTCTGGAGGCATCAAGCCATATACTCAGGAACCGTTTTAGCGAAACTCGGCGCGAACACCCACTAACGGGAAAAGAAACGCTGGAAGAAAAAATCATTATTGAGAAGGAACTGCTACAACCACTTAGAGAAGTTGCCGATATCACTATTGATACCACCGGGTGCAATGTACATCAGTTAAAAGAAATTGTTAGAAGAGAATTTTTGCTGGGAGCAACCAGCAAGAGGCTTGTCATCAACATTTACTCTTTTGGCTACAAAAATGGATTGCCACAAGATGCCGATATCGTCTTGGATGTTCGCTTTCTCATCAACCCCCATTTTATCGCCGAACTGAAAGAACAAAAAGGCAGTGATGCGCCGGTAAAGGAGTATGTTTTGAAGTTTGCGGAAACCAAGAAGTTTTTAGAGAATTTTTTTGTTTTGTTAGAATTCCTGCTGCCCCTTTATGAAAAAGAAGGAAAACCGCACCTTTCCGTCGCCCTTGGTTGCACCGCAGGCAGGCACCGCTCGGTGGTCATAGTTGAGGAAGTGGCAAAACACTTGGAACATCTTGGCTATCTGACTAATGTAATCCACCGCGATATAGGCAGGTCATGAGCGTTACTTACTTCCCCTCTTTAAGACATTTGCACAACTCGTTCGTTACCCACAACAAAAGAAAGCGCTCACCTATTGAAGAAAATAATTAAAATATCTCAAACACCTAGGGGCTCCCGCTTTCGCAGGAGCGAAAACGAACGGTCAAATCGTTCGCTTGGTCATGGGTTTTTCTTTGCCTGTCATCTTACGCCTTCTTCCCAGAAGCCCCTCACACAAAATGCGCCGCCTTGCCCGTCTAGGCACTCCCCGCACCCGACGGGGTTTACACCCATACAGATGGGGGCGATGATACACTCCCGCGGGAAACCGCATGCAATAGCACCACGCAACAGAACCAAACAGCCATCAACGATTGTCCTGAAGGAGAATAAACAATGAATAAAAATAATGTTCGCGTGCGCTTTGCCCCATCGCCCACAGGCTCACTGCATGTTGGCAACGCAAGAACCGCCCTCTTTAATTGGCTCTTTGCTCGCCATCATCATGGCGTTTTAGTGTTACGCATTGAAGATACCGATCAAGAGCGAACGCTACCCCAACATACCAAAAGCCTCTTGGCTGATCTAAACTGGTTGGAAATTGATTGGGATGAAGGTCCCGTTGTGGGCGGCGGGTATGGCCCCTACAATCAGATTGAGCGCAAAGAAATTTACACCAAACACCTGCAAGGCTTGATTGATAAAGGGCTGGTGTATCCTTGTTACTGCACAGAAACGGAGCTGGAAGAAGAGCGAGCTCTGTTGATCGCCACCCACCAAACGCCCCGCTATTTGGGAAAATGCCGCAACCTAAACGCCGCACAAAGGCAAGAACTAGAAAATCAAGGACGGAAACCCGCTTGGCGCTTTCGCGTGGGAAGCGGCGAAATCGTCTTTGAGGATTTAATCCGCGGGCGGATACAGTTTTTAGCGGAATCCATCGGGGATTTTATCATTGTGCGCTCCAACGGCATTCCCGCCTACAATTTTGCCGTTGTTGTTGATGACGCGCTAATGGAAATTAGCCATGTAATCCGTGGGGAAGACCACCTCTCCAACACTGCCTTGCAATTACTGCTTTATCAAGAGCTGGGCTTAAAACCACCGCGGTTTGCCCACCATTCGCTGGTTTTGGGCAAGGATCGGGCAAAGCTTTCCAAAAGACATGGCGCGGTTGCCATCGGGGAATTTCGGCGGCTGGGTTTTTTACCCAAAGCGCTGATCAATTATCTAGCGCTCTGCGGAACCTTCGTGGCGGAGCGCAAAGAAATTTGCTCTCGTGAAGAAATGATAAGCTCGTTTTCGTTAGCCAACATGGGAAAGTCAGGCGCCGTATTTGATGAAGATAAGCTCAGGTGGCTTAACGCACAATACATCCGCGACACTGCTGATGCCGATTTGGCAAGCCTGTTAACGCCCTTGGCGGAGGAAGTTTTTCTGGAAAACACTCCCGATGAAAAATGGCTGGAGGCGTTTTGCGCCTGCTTCAAAGATAATTTTGTTACGCTACAAGACGCGGGCGAATATTTACGGATCTTCAACGATACCGCCTTCAAGCTGGATAATGCCGCCCGTAGCGCCGTTGGCGCTGCTGAAGCCCAGCAAATCCTGGGCGCATTAAGGTTTATTTTAGAAACGGGATTGGCAACGGCAGGAGGCGCACTATCCTATCAGGTCGTTGTGGATAGTTTGAAGAAGGCGACGGGCTTAAAGGGCCGAGCGCTCTTTCTTCCCGTAAGGGCGGCGCTGACAGGCGCGGTGGAAGGCATTGAGTTGGACAAGCTCTTTGCCCTAATGACAACCCCATCAATGCTGACAAGGCTAAAAAAGGCAATGTCATGGGGGTAAGGCGAGGGAAAATAGAGCGGAAAAAAACATCAGCGAGAAAAAAATGACAAAACAAAAGGACAAAAAATTGCGGCTACCCGTAACGAAAATTAACATAATAGCTGCGATTGTTGTTGCGGTAGCGACTCTTGGCCTACTGATCATTGGCATTCTGGAATATAATAAGCCGCAGCAAGATCCTAAAATTATTGAAAAAAATAGTGACAGTAGCCCCGCACAAAGCATAGTAAATACAACCATTCAAAACTCAACAGTAATGCAGATACAAAACATCAAGGGGGGGGGTAAAAGATGACTAAAAAGAAAACAGGAAAACGGCAAAACAGGTTGGCAAACAGCACAAAGTTCATTCTAACCATTTTCCCCTTGGCGTTTCTGGCGCTAATAATTGCCAGCACAGCAGAAGCCAATCAACCACAGTAAACAATCAGTGGCAGTACCATCATCAATTCCAAAGTCTATCAGGTACAAAATATCGTCCACGGTATTGATGAGCGAAAGTTTGCAAAATATCTCCCACTGCTCTTTGATGCTCCTAAATCCCAACGAGAGAGAATGATAACTGATTGGTATAAACAGCTCTTGATCAAAGCGGATTTGAAAGAAGCCCTGCTAACGACACTGAAGCTTAGCGAGGTGGAATTGGAAAAAGCCATCGCCGCAGCCAAGGATGCGGGCGAGTTGAACATGGCAAGAATATTGGAAACATGGAAAAAGGCCTTGGATAGCCAGGGCTTGGCTGGTTGGGAGAAGAAAAAACAAAACACCTTTGTTGAACTTAACGCCAAGCGAGAACAGGAGCTAAAGCAGAGCTACGACGATGAAATAGCGTTGCGTCTTCAGGCGGGACACATAGAGCGCTCCCTGTTTCGTTTCGATAGAGCAGTTAAAGAATATCAGCAAGCGCGAGAGCTTGCGGAAAAACACTTTGCTAACGAGCGCCTGCGTGTTGCGACCGCTATATCTTGGTTGGCAATGGCGTATCAAGATTTAGGTAAGTTTGATATGGCGCGGGAACATCAGGAACAGGTGGTTGCCATTTGTGAAAAGGTCTTGGACAAGGACCATCCCGATTTGGCACAATCCTACCACAACCTCGCTGGGATTTATCAGGATTTGGGCAAGCTGGATGAGGCTCTCGCATATCAGCAAAAAGCGATTGCTATTGTTGAAAAGGTCTTGGACAAGGACCATCCATCATTGGCAGCATCCTACAACAACCTCGCCCTGATATATCATGCTTTGGGCAAGCTGGATGAGGCTCTCGCATATCAGCAAAAAGCGATTGCTATTCAAGAAAAGGTCTTGG
>JAIPED010000050.1 GCA_021737325.1 Deltaproteobacteria bacterium | reverse complement strand
TTATGACGCTAACCGAGGCACAACTCGGACACTTTTTTAGCCATTATTTACAGCCTCCTGTAAATAATCACCCGCTATCTCAATACTGCACTACATTTAAACACTATTTTAACCTCCCAAAATCCGCATTATGCCTCATTCTCTAACAATTCTATGTAGGGTAAAAAATCTTTTTGGCTATCAATACGAGAATCGCGACTTCCTTTATCGTCGATTCGTGCTATGCACCACTCATATTGTTTTATAATTTGCCTTGAATCACTTTACCCCAAAAGGATGAGACTAACTCTTCAAGCTCTTCAAGTTGGCTTAATTTTTTTTGTAGCAATGCGCCTGCTATCGTACGAAGCGCGCGATCATAGGTGCAGAATATCCATAAGTTGCCCTTTCCGACATTCTCCTGAGCCCGCGCAACCCAGTAGTGTGCGTAAACCAAGTCCCAAGCCGCATTTTTTGCGCCAGAAAGAACCTTATCTGGATTATTGTGATTTATATTTTTGACCATACGGGACATCCTTTTTGGGGAAAAGAATACCAGCGAAAAGAGAAGAAGCGGTGCAGAAAAAATAAAATCCGACCACATCCATTTAATAAGCTCCAAGAGTTTCGTTAATTTTGTGCCTCTGTGAAATTTTTCGAGCGCAATAACTTTTAGTACGCCTATGTAATGTAAGTAGTAGTTGCAATGAAGCTTTGGTTTTCTCTGATCAAAATGATGCTTCTGGATATTCGGAAGTTCCTTATCTTCAAGACAATCTTTCTTCCCCAGTGCAATATCAGCATAAAGCTTTGGATTAATCTTACCTGAAAGAGAAAACAGACTTGTTATGTTGTTCTGGTATGATTCCTCAAGAAAGGCCATATCGGTATTGAACTGTGTGTCTGTAAAGGCGAGAAATGCCAGCAACGCCGCCGTATTCTTCATGGCCTCATCAGCGACAGCGGGGCGTTCTGGACCTACCAAACGCGCAACATTAATGATAATGTTAAGATCAAGAAGTGCATAAAAGCGGCATTTATCAATGTCGTGTTGCTCTGCATACGATAAAAAGTCGTACTTATCAAAAGCAGTATCGGGCCAAGGGATAATAATCGGATCTACGTTGCGGAGCTGATCCTGAATTTTGCATAAATCGTATTGGCTATATGGAAGTTTATATAAGAGCATTGCACAACCACTTGCCATTTATGACCCCAGCCTTTCCTGCAGAAGTTATTTTAATTAGTATTTTCTAGACACTTTATTTATACACTTTGCAGGTACTGGCCTGTCAGGATGAAAGCCTTGTTCATTATACAGAGAACAAGTAGCTTTTTCGTTGTTAGTTGACCATGTTTTGCAATTCTTACAGTCTGCACACCTATCAGTCGACTTCACGGTTGGCATTGTCAGTAACCCCTAATTTGTTTTTAAACAGAAGACCTCTGCCGATATCAGATCACAAGGAGTTTTTCCAAAGAATTGGTGGGCAAAAAAGCACGGACATCTGTGTGGCATGACCGAAGAAAGTTACCGTTTGCCTTCTATTCTTACTCTTTTCCCCAAATGGCTCTGCTCTTGTCACCATAAGCGGCGTTTTACTTTAAAAAACCCTTGCACAACCGAACGATTTGCTCCTTAGCTGTTACTCCTGCAAAAGTGGGAGTCTGTAGATGTTTGAAATATTTCAGTTCTTTGCTGCAAGAGGTGAGCACTTTCTTTCGTTGCGGGTTGATGAACGAGTTGTGCACTGGTCTTCCGCAGGCATATTTTGGTCTTTGAGTACCACTTTTTAGCTTCAGTAGCTTTAGGGTGATCGTGGCTACCAAAGAGACAATGTAGCGCGTTTTTTTTCAGGGGCGACTATATGTGGGACGGATGCTTTTGCCAATCTCAGCAAAAAGCTCTTTTGCTTGTCTTTTTGTCATACTTTTTCTCCTTTCATTCATAAAAAAGGGCAACCAAGTTTTATCTTGATTGCCCTTTGGCGAGTGATGATCCGTTATTGTCGTGACATTGACAGTGCCTTGTTAGGCCTTCATTCTGCGTTCAGGTTCTTTAATAAAGACCCTTGCGCAACTCGTTCATCAAACACCAACGGAAGAAAAGGCTCCTCGATAAAAGAAAATAACTGAAACATTTCAAAAACCTCTGGATGCGCCATTTTATTACATTTTGTCTTTTTGCGGTTGCCCGCTGGAGCCTGCACTCGTGAAAACGGGTGCGGGAATGACGGTCGAAAACAAGGCAGTGCGGTTGCGCAAGAGTCTTTTTTGGGGGATTTTGCTAGAAAATACGGCCGGTGAGTTGCCGCATTTTTCAAGATGAAATTTTACCCACTCCAATAATGAGAAATGCTCTTGCAAGGTAGGTGTTCTTTGTGGTCGCACCGCCTCAGCTTTTTTGCTTCCATAAGCGCTGAAGAATGAAAAGAGACCTTGTCGTCCGGCAGGGGGATAACACAGGGTACATAAGCAACAAACGAGGTGGCAACATGGTAAAAAAGATGGGTGCGACTATGAGCCTAAAGCTTAAGGACTCGAATGCAGAATTTTCCTTGGGTTTTAATGCAGGTGGCTACGATGGCGACAACATTATAACCGATATTCCGAAAGCTTTCTTCGGGGTGAAAATGGCATACCAAGCAGGGCATGAAACGATGATGGCTATGCATGGCTTTGTCTAGGGGCAAAGGTGAGAAGTAATGGAAGAAGCGCTAACGATAATGACAACAACCGCCGATAAAGAACAGGCGCAGGAAATTGCGCGTATTTTGGTGGAAAACCGTCTGGCCGCCTGTGTCCAAATTTGCGGCCCAATGGAAAGCTACTATTTCTGGCAGGGAGAGATGAAAGAAGCGACCGAGTGGCTATGCCTAATAAAAACCCGCAAGGGAATGTGGGATAGGGTTGCCGCCTGTCTGCGTCAACATCATCCCTATCAAGTGCCGGAAATTATCGCGGTCCCCATCAGTAACTGCGACCAAGATTACCTCCAATGGCTCAAGAGGCAAGTCCCCTAGCGCCCCCCGCGTGGGTCTTCAGTAATGACGGCAATAAACCAGGCGATGCGGGCTCCTGCAGAGGTCGCTATTATTAGGTTGAAAAAACGCGAACAATTGTAGATATTACTCTCATGATAAACCTTGCAGAAATACAACCAGAAATTGAGCATATCTGTAAAACAATGCCTGTAAAGCGACTATGCCTTTTTGGTTCCGCGTTAACTCACGACTTCAAAACCGATAGCGATGTAGATGTGTTAGTCACATTTGATACAGCGCAAGATGTTGATCTTTTCAGCGCATATTTCGAGTTAAAAGAATGCCTAGAAGACATTTTTAAACGAAAAATTGATTTGACAGTTGATGGAGCTTTTAAAAATCCCATTTTTAAAAGCTCCGTTGAAAAAACAAGGACCGTTATCTATGCAAGATGATACTCGAAAGCACCTGATGGATATTCTGCACGCGGCAGAAGAAATCAAAGAGTTCACTAAGGATATGGATATTCACGCATATTCTGAAAGTCGTGTAACTCAAAGAGCAGTTGAGAGAGGATTTGAGATTATAGGAGAAGCCCTGAACAGAATTAAGAAAATCGACGAAACAGTCTTATTATCTATCTCCGAACACCAACGCATAATAGGTTTCAGAAATATTTTAATACACGGCTACGACATAGTAGACGCGAAGATCGTCTGGGATGCCATCAAAAACCATCTTCCACTGCTACAAAGCGAGGCTCAAAAAATTCTTAAGCAAATAACATTATACACAGAAAATGTTTAGAAGATGTCGATTTTCGTTGATAGGTGTCGGTGAAGCTTTGTTCTTCTAAGAGACTCTTGCCCCTTGTGCAAGAGTCTTGATAAATGACCGTCGCACAAGGGGCAAGAGGAGTAGGGAATGCAGATCTGCATTCCCTACAGATACACTGGATGTAAACCCAATTTTAGACCCTAAAAATCAGCATTATGCCAACGCTGACATTTTTCACAGCATCGGCCATTCGCCACAAGATAGCCGTAAACATGATGTTGGTTATGCAAGTGTCCTAATGACAGCAATGGACCAGGCGATGTGGTCATGCAGAGGTGTTAAAAAACTTACCGTAGTAGAAAACCCCTAGGCAATAGCTCAACTCTGGAAGTTAAACATGATTTTTTCTGTTGGAGCGAACATCATTTGATAAAGCAAAGAAGCGTATTGGTCGGTCATGAGGGCAATGTAGTCGGCGATAAGCCGGCGCCTTGTTTGTGCATCGTGCAAGTCATCGTATTGCGTTTTCCAAGAATGCGGTAGCATTTGGGGATTTTGCACAAGATGTGTAAACAGTCGGGTGATTATCATCTTTCCCTTTTCGTTCATAATGCATACCTGCGGTGTCTGATAGACATTCTCCAGCAGATATTTTTTAAGTTTGGCGAATTGCTCCATCTGCGTTGCGGGAAGTTGCACAATCGCCGTCTTGTTTGCCAAAACATCGTTAGCGGTGGCAATATTATTGTTCACGATGTTTTTTTGGGTCTGTTCGATTACCAGTAGCGTCGTTTGTTCAATTATCTCGCGCACCAGTAGGCGGGATTTGAGTAGGACGCTACCGGATGTAAAATCGGGAAACTTACTTTGGCATTTTGCCAAGGCTTCTCGCAAAAAATCGTTATCCATCTTGGCAATCTCGGCAAAGGAGATGATGCCTGCTCCCAGCGCATCCTCCAGATCATGGGCGCAGTAGGCAAGCGGGTCAGCAATATTGACAACTTGCGTTTCCATGGACGGCGACGGCGTGGCTAAAAATCCCTCATGGGGTGCGGGATGGTCATAAGTGCTTTGGTGCTTAGCAATACCCTCCCGAGTTTCAAAGGTTAGATTCAAGCCATCGTAGCGGGCGTAGCGCTTCTCTAATGTATCCACAACGCGTAAACTTTGCATGTTGTGTTCAAAGCCACCATCGTCTTGCAGAAGCTCATCCAGCGCCGCTTCACCAGCATGCCCAAAAGGGGGATGCCCCAGATCATGGGCATAGGCAATAGCCTCACAAAGATCTTCGTTGAGGCGTAAAACACGGGCAAGAGTGCGGGCGTGTTGGGCCACCTCCAGGGTATGAGTCAAACGGGTGCGATAAAAATCTCCCTCGTTAATCAGAAAAACCTGGGTTTTGTATTGTAAATCACGAAAGGCCTTGCTGTAGAGAACACGGTCACGATCTCGCTGGAAAACGGTACGATAATCATCTTGCTCATCACCGTGCAGTGTCCGCCCCTTGGATTGCTTGGCATGAATAGCGTAGGGCGAGAGGAATTGCTCCTCAATTTTTTCCCTCTCTTCACGGTGGGTCATTGCTTCTCCTCCGCGTAGCGGGCAAGGGTAAAAAGCGCATCGGCTAGGCGGTTGGCATACTGTTGCACACAGGGGTTGTTCAACCCGTTGACCTCCTTTAGCTGCGCAATCCTTCGTTCGGCGCGACGAACAACGGTACGGGCTAAATCAATCTGCGCCGAAAGTTGGTTGGCTCCTGGCAGGATGAATTCGTTTTTAAGAGGAACTTCCTCCTGCAACCCCTCAATGGTTCTTTCCAACTTCTGGATATGTTTCGCGGTGATGCGGTAATCAAAGCGCTCCTCATCATCGGGATGAACGGCCAACTCCGCACCAAGCAAGAGAAGGTCTTTTTGAATATCGGTTATCAGCGTCTTGATTTTTTCGGCTTTTGCCAATGATTTCGCCACCCCTAAGACGGAAGAGGCTTCGTCAAGCGTGCCATAACATTCTGGACGGAGATCATACTTGGGCACCCTCCGACCACCCAACAACGATGTCTCGCCACCATCCCCTTTTTTGGAGAACTTCATCTTCGTTTCCCCCTTTTCCCCTAAAATTCCCCCGTACGGCAAATGCACCCCTTACCGACACCGAAAAATTACAACTGCAACCGTTTTTGGATTAACGCGCCACACTATGGCAAAAAGGAAATCAAGCCGTGAGCTACCCAGAAAATGCCTGGGCATTCACGGCCTGAAAGCTAGCCTTGGCTACTTAATGCCCAGGCTCTTTTCCGTTTCCAATATATCCAAGGTTGTCTTGATAACCGTATCCGCGTTCAGCGAAATGCTAGAAATGCCGCATTCCACAAGAAAACGAGCAAATTCAGGATAATCGCTGGGGGCTTGCCCACAGATCCCGATTTTTTTGCCCATACCCCGCGCCTTGGTTATCGCCTGTTTAATTAGCGACATCACCGCAGGATTGCGTTCGTCAAAGATATGGCTAATCTCCGCCGAATCGCGGTCCAATCCGAGGGTAAGTTGAGTCAAATCGTTGGAGCCGATGGAAAAGCCGTCAAAAATTTTGCCGAAATCTTCTATCAGAATTACATTGCTGGGAATTTCCACCATCATGTAAAGCTCCAACCCATTATCGCCCCGTCTGATGCCGTTAGCCAACATTTCAGCGACAACCCTTTCGCCTTCAGCAACAGTACGGCAGAATGGTATCATCAATTTGACATTGGTTAATCCCATTTCATCGCGCACTTTTTTCATCGCCTGGCACTCAAGGGCAAAAGCAGCGCTATATTTGGGATCGTAGTAACGCGAGGCCCCGCGAAAACCGATCATCGGATTTTCTTCATGTGGCTCAAAGAAAGAACCGCCGATAAGGTTGGCGTATTCATTGCTCTTGAAATCACTCATGCGGACAATAACATCGTTGGGCCAAAAAGCCGCGCCAATCTTGGCAACGCCCTGTGCCAACATATCCACGAAAAAGCTCGGCTTATCGGAATAGCCATAGGTAAGCTCCTCAATTTGCTGGCGTACTGCCGGATTTGTAATCGTCTCAAACTTCAATAACGCCATGGGATGGATGCGAATATACTGGTTAATGATGAACTCCAATCGCGCCAAGCCAACACCATCGTTAGGAATTGCGGCAACGCTAAAAGCATCTTCGGGGTTACCGACATTGAGCATTATTTGTGTTTTGGGACGGACAATCCCTTCAACATTAACCCTATCAACGGTAAATTTTAGCAATCCTTCATACACTTTACCAACTTCGCCTTCGGCGCAGGAAATGGTCGCTTCCTTGACCTTAGCAAGCGCCCCTGTGCCATTGCCGGTACCGACGATGCAAGGAACACCTAATTCACGGCTAACAATCGCCGCATGACAGGTTCGCCCACCCTTGTTGGTAACAATTGCCGCAGCTATTTTCATTATCGGTTCCCAATCGGGATCGGTCATGTCGGTTACGAGCACTTCGCCCTTCTGAAAGTTTTTTATTTCGCCAACAGAAGCGATAACCCTCACACTACCAGAGCCAATTTTCGCACCAACGGCAGTGCCCGTTACCAAAGCTTCTTTCTGCTCCTGCAGAACATAGGTTTCGATAACACTTCCATCCAACTGAGATTGAACCGTCTCAGGACGGGCTTGGAGAATAAAAAGATCGTTGGTCCGACCATCAAGCCCCCACTCAATATCCAGCGGCTTAAAGTATCCCGCGTTTTGTGAATAATGATCTTCAATTATTGCCGTCCAGCGGGCAAGTTGCAAGACATTGTCATCGCTGACACAAAATAAGCGACGGTCCTTTTCCTCCACGGGGACAGTCCTGACCGCTTCGGAACCTCCATCATCAGCATAGACCATCTTCACTTCCTTGGAGCCCAGCTTCTTTTGGACTATGGGACGAAAACCCTGCGTAAGCGTGGGCTTAAAGACATAAAACTCGTCAGGGTTCACCGTTCCCTGCACCACGGGCTCTCCCAACCCATAGGAAGCGGTAACCAAAATGGCATTTTTGAAACCGCTTTCGGTATCAATCGAAAAGATAACACCAGAAGCACCCAAATCCGACCGTACCATTTTTTGCACACAGATGGATAAAGCAACGGAATGGTGGTCAAA
Organism: Deltaproteobacteria bacterium; assembly: GCA_021737325.1. Lineage (GTDB taxonomy): Bacteria > Desulfobacterota > Syntrophia > Syntrophales > JAIPED01 > JAIPED01. The sequence continues at coordinate 3,050 of JAIPED010000050.1, read as the reverse complement.
ACCTTTATCAAAACGATAAGAAATAGCGCGATTCGTAAAAAGCGAAGCAAAGCACTTTTTGCAAGCCTCCAGCAGGGCTTCTTCACCGCGCACATTGAGGAAGGTCTCTTGCTGCCCGGCAAAACTCGCATCGGGAAGATCTTCCGCCGTCGCCGAAGAACGCACGGCGACATCCGTGTTCTTCTCGCCATATTCCTGTGATAACTTGCGATAAGCTGAGACGATCGCCTCTTTGAGATCAGCAGGAAGTTCCGCGTTGTAGATTAGAGAACGAACCCTCTCACCCCTATCGGCAAGATTCTGGAGGTCATGGGTATCCAGATCAGCCAAAACCTCCACAATCTTCTTATCAATCTCGCCACCTTCCAGCAGATAGTGATAAGCCGCTGCCGTAATCGCATAGCCATCGGGTACACTCACCCCCTTTTGTGTTAGCTCGTTGCGCATTTCGCCTAAAGAGGCGTTTTTGCCACCAACGATAGGTACATCTTCTATCGTTACCTCGCTAAACCACAAAACAAACTTATTTTCCCTCATCTCGTATCCTCCTCTGAGTGTACATTTAGATTTGCGGCGGCTAACAAATGCCCCCCCAAGCTGTAAAGGCTTTTTTGCCTCAGAGGGGAATGTCGCTTCTGTTGGACATCCTCCCATCAAAAGATTTTATGCAATAATTTCAAAGTTTTATTACTGAATGGCGTGAGCTTTCCGTAGCCATTAAGCATTGTGTTAGCCCTTCCCTTACTCCAACCTAATGGCGGTTTTTTATCGCTATAAAAATGAAAGCAGATGTGTTAGCAGTGCAATCCTTACTTATCAGAAGTAAGGCAATGTGGGATTTATTGAGGAAAAATAGGGAATAGTTAGTCGTATCGTCCTGCAGGGAGGATGAAGCATGGAACAACTAAAATCGCACACAGGAATGATTTCGCAAGGAAAAATTTATATCTACACGGGTAACGGCAAGGGCAAGACCACGGCGGCATTTGGACAGGCGCTTTGTTTTGTTAGTAAGGGAGGCAGAGCTTGCGTCATCCAATTTATGAAGGGGCGCGAATATGGCGAATGCTTAGCGGCCAAACGATTTTTGCGGGGCCTGTTGGATGTCCATCTTTCTGGGTTGGATAGCTTCGTGATGCGTGATAACCCCGCCCTTATTGATATCGAACTCGCAAAGGCAGGAATAAACCTCGCGAGCGAAACCCTTTCTAAGGATTATGGAATGCTGATTCTGGACGAGGTGAGCGTTGCGCTGGATTTTGGCCTGGTCAGCGAGGAGGATGTTATTGGGCTAATAAAAGATAAGCCTCCCGCAATGGAGTTGGTTATAACCGGCAGGTACGCGAGCGCTGCGCTGGTTGCCCTTGCCGATGTTGTTACAGAAATCAAAGATATTCGTCATCACTACCAAAAAGGCATCAAAGAACGAGCGGGAATGGAATTCTAACATGGAACGCGTTTTGTCTCTCTTCGCTAGCGAATTGGAAGCGACTGAAAACGCTATGCGGGAAGCAATCACCTCGGACATTCCCAACATTCCACAAATAATAAACCACATCACATCCAGCGGGGGAAAGCGCTTTCGCCCGTTACTGCTATTGTCCTGCGCCGCGATGTTTAATTACCGCGATGCTAAACGGTTCCGTTTTGCCGCCATTATTGAATTCATCCATACGGCAACCTTGCTACATGACGATGTTGTTGATGTAGCACAAACCCGCCGTGGCCAAGAATCCGCCAACAAAAAATGGGGAAACGCCGCCAGCGTTTTAACTGGCGATTTCTTGTTGGCCAGCTCCATGCTCATCATGGCTCAGCACGGGGATATGGAAGTTATCCGCATTGTGGCCAATATGCTACGCTTGATGTCTGAAGGAGAAATTCTGCAATTGAATAAAAGCGGTAGGGGCGATACCAGCGAGAAAGACTACCTACGAATAGTACAAGGGAAGACTGCGGCTTTAACTTCCGCCGCTTGCGAAGTAGGGGCGCGCCTAGCGGGGGCTTCCGCCGCACAACAACGGGCTTTGGCTCAGGTCGGTTTACATATCGGCACTGTGTTTCAGATAACCGATGATATCCTTGATTACTCGTCCGATAAAGAAGAAATGGGCAAGGATATTAATCAAGATATTAGCGAGGGCAAGATGACGCTACCGCTTATCCACGCTATGGAAAAGGCATCTAGGGAAGAAAGAATGTTTATGCAGGAAGCTCTCACCCACGGAAAAATTACGCCTGCAAAAAGGGAAAAAGTAATTTCACTCGTTGTTAGTTATGGCGGTATTGAATACGCCCGCTCGCAGTCAAGTCAGCGCATTAAAGATGTTCGGAAAATATTGGGTAACTTCCCCGCAAGTCCCGCGCAAGAATCACTCCTCACAATCGCCGAATATGCCGCTAGCCGAAGCAAATAAAGCATCTGCGACCTTACCCAATCCCGTAGGGATTGGATGGAAATAGCCCGCCAATTTATTGGCGGGTATAAAGGGACAAAATCTTTCTTTTCTATTTTCCCCGCAATAAATTGCGGGGCTATTAACCTCCTGTCCCTATGGGACGGTTTGGGAAAAATGATATACATCGGGTTAATCTCAATAGCCTCTACTGTCCCTTCGGAACGCCCTGAGGAAAATGATAGGTGAGGGATTAGTCTCAATCGTCCCTACATGACCAAATCATTGTTTTCCAATCCCGTAGGGATTGGATGAAAATAGCCCGCCAATTTATTGGCGGGTATAAGGTGAAAAAATGTTTAAGTCCCGTAGGGACTTTTGAAAAAGGTAATTTGCAGGGGGCCCATGGCCAATTCATGCACCAATGTTCTAATCCGTTATGCTCTCAAAACAAAAAATCGGGGGTAAAACCATAACGGCAGAATTACAGGAGCGTTTATCTCCACACATTGCAGGGCTATTAGCCTGCTGCCCCTTCGTGATGGTTTGGGGAAAATGATAGGTGAGGGGTTAGTCTCAATCGCCCCCGTGGGACAAAATCTCTTTTTCCATTTTCCCCGCAATAAATTGCGGGGCTATTAACCTCCTGTCCCT
>JAIPED010000049.1 GCA_021737325.1 Deltaproteobacteria bacterium | reverse complement strand
TGGCAACGGCGGCATTCGTAGTTTTGGCAACGGTCGGTTTTGGTTTTGCGGAATACACCGCAACGGGCTTAGCGAATTTCCCCTATTTTCAACTCGGTTGCTTGATCATCGGCGGGATGACGATAGTTTCTCTCAAACATAAATATGAGAAGATGTACATGAACGAGGCGGTTGGTGCCTTTGCTTTATACACTGTTTTTGTGGCGCTCTTCACCAACCCCGTAATTGACGCAGTAAAGGGCTTGGTTGGCTAATTAAAAAGGTGGGTGGCAAAAGCCACCCACCATGCTTCAAACACAGACTCGGAGAGGAGGAAGGGACGATGATTGCAAAAGGACAGCGCACAGATACCAATAATTGGGGGCATGTTTTCATGCTCAGTTCGTGGGGCTTTGCCATTGTTGTTGCCTCGATGCTCTTCCTCTATCTTGGATATAAGATGGATAGTTGGCTGGGGACGGCTCCAAACTTCATGCTGGGACTTTTCTTGTTAGCGGTTATCACAACAATTATGGCGCTTTTTCACGAAGCCCAGGGCAAGAACAAACAGTAAGACACTCCTCCCTGAAAACTTGGGGTTGCATAACGGGGGTAAGGCTGAAAGCCGCGCCCCCGTTTCTTTTAATACTCTCCCGTTATCCGCGATACGATAATCGCTGAGGCGCAGCGAACGGATAGGTGGTTATATGCACCTAACCCCCGAATAGGCTCCAAAATAGCGTCCGCCTGTTGCAACACTTCTTTGCTTAGCCCCCATCCCGTACCCACGAGAAGCAATACTTCCCGTTCACCCGTTTGTAGCATTGCCTTTACCGAGCTATTGGATATCAAGGTTCCTTCTTCAGGTGGATGAGCGCTGGTAGCAAGGACGAATGGCGACGCAGAAAAATCTTGCAGGCACTCTGCCAAACTACCCTTGATGCTACAAAGCAAAAACGCCTCACGGCGCGAAGGGTTATAAACACCTCCAAAACCATCAACCCAGTGTCGTATGATCTTAGCGGCATATTCCTTTTGTTTCTCTAGGGGGGTAACAAGATAAAAGCGATAAATTCCAAATGTTTTTGCCATCCGCGCAATGTCGTGGATATCGTTGTTCACCACCGCCGTGGTAACAATTTGTCCGTCTTTATTATAGACGGGATGGTGTAGCAAAGCGATGCTTAGCAAAAAGGTTCTCCCGTTGTGCCCTTTTTGGCGTTGCTCGCCGTCGTCAATAGATCGGGACGACGAATGCGGGTTCGCTCCAGAGCCTTTTCCTTACGCCATTGAGCCACTTTTTCCTGATGCCCCGAAATGAGCACTGCGGGCACCTGCCATCCGCGATATTGGGCGGGGCGGGTATAGTGCGGGTGGCAAAGTGTCTGTTGGGCAAATGAATCCCGCAGACAAGAAGCGCTGTTACCCAACACACCTGGTTGCAAGCGAACAACAGCATCAATGACGACCATTGCCGCCAGTTCTCCTCCAGTTAAGACAAAATCACCGATGGAAAGTTCCCTGTCAACAAGTTTTTCGCTTACCCGCTCATCCACTCCGTCGTAATGTCCACAAACTAAGATAAGCCGTTTTTTTTGGGCAAGCTCTTCGGCGACTTGATGGTTAAAAAGTTGCCCTTGAGGAGATAAAAGAATGGTCTCTATCCCTAGACAGCCTTCTTTAATCGCCTCTAAGGCGCGGTCAATGGGCTCTACCTTTATTATCATTCCGCCGCCGCCACCGAAGGGTGCATCATCGGTAACCCGATGCTTGCCAGTCGCATAGTCGCGAATGTTATGGAGATGGATCTCCACCAAGCCGCGTTGCATGGCTTTGGCAATGATGCTTTGACTAAGTGGCGAGACAAACATCTCAGGGAAAAGGCTAAGAATATCAAGGCGCATCTTCCGCAACCTCGCAATAGTTCGCCACCATTACCCCCAGTGCTATATCCACGCTAACAATGCAATCCTCGGTGGCGGGTAGTAGCGTCTCCTGCCCCTCGTTGCGGCAGATATACACATCGTTACTTTTTGTGGAAAAGATATCGGTAATAATCCCCATATAGTCTCCCGAGGGAGATAGCGCCCGCAATCCGACGATTTCGTGCCAATAATATTCACCGGTGGGCAGAGGTGGCAACCATTCGGGAGGAATAAGAAGATGACAACCTACCAGTGGCATGGCTTCCTCCACGGTATCCACATTCATTAGGTCAAGGTAAAAGGTCGATCCACTATGGGGCGATGCTTTTTTGATGGTAAACAGTCGGGTGACACTTGGCTCAACAATCACCAAGCCATTGACCCTGTTGTGATTTTTTACGGATAAGGATAATATAAAAAGCTCACCAAGAGACGATAAAACCGCGTTCCCCGTAAGAAACGAGGCAACTTTTAATGTTCCTTTTAAGCCCCGCGTCTTGGTTATTTTGCCAACTTCCAATAATCGCACCGCAGAAGCCGCTTTCCCCTACTCTACTATTTCTAGAACCACCCGCTTCTTGGATTTGGCGGCGGCAGAAGAAATGATGGAACGCATAGCCTTGGCGGTTTTCCCCTGCTTACCGATAACCTTGCCAATATCTGCTTTATCCACTCGCAATTCAATAACGGCGGATTGCTCTCCGGTAATTTCGGTAACCTCAACCTTGTCTGGACTATCCACCAGCGCTTGAGCCATGTACCTTACCAATTCCTTCATCTCTCCACCCCTCCAAACAAATTCCCCAACAAATTATGCCAAAGCTATTCGGCGCCTACATTCCGTGCCCAAAGCGTTTTTACGGTATTGGTAAATACCGCTCCCTTGGAAAGCCATTCCCGCACACGGTCATCTTGAAACTTTACTTCCGCAGGGTTTAACTTCGGATCGTAGCTTCCAACAATCTCAATGAATCTACCATCACGGGGATACCGCTCATCCGTAACTACGATACGGTAGTAAGGTTTTCCCTTTGCCCCTCTTCTGGTAAGCCTAATTTTCGTTGCCATCTGTTCTAACCACAACCTCCTTAACCAAAAATTCGATTTTGGGCGCGGGTAACATAGAAGTTTCTTATTTGAAAGGGAATTTTGCCTTTGCAATCCGTGCTAACGCACCCTTGTTAGCAAACATCTTCATCATCTTCTTCATTTCTTCGTATTGTTTGAGCACCCTGTTGACATCCTGAACCGTGCTACCACTGCCGTTAGCAATACGCTTGCGCCGCGATCCATCAATGATATTGGCTACCCTACGCTCCCTAGGGGTCATGGAGTTAATTATTGCCACTGTTTTGACCAATTCTTTTTCATCTATTCGCGCATTTTTTACCTGCTTCAAATTCCCCATACCTGGGATCATACCAACAATATCTTGGACTGAACCCATTTTTTGCATTTGCAGGATTTGGTCGCGGAAATCTTCGAGAGAAAGCTCATTTTTACGCAGTTTTTGCTCTAGCGCCTGCGCCTCTTTCTCGCTGGTTGCGTTGCGCGCCTTCTCCACAAGTGTTACAATATCCCCCATGCCCAATATTCTGCCAGCAACGCGGTCGGGGTAAAAAGCTTCCAGTTCGGAAATTTTTTCACCAACACCGATAAACTTAATCGGTTTTCCTAAAATGGTTTTCAGCGACAGGGCGGCACCACCGCGAGCGTCGCTGTCCATCTTGGTCAGAATAACACCGTCAAGGGGTATCGTGCTGTTGAACTCCCGCGCCACATTCACCGCTTCTTGTCCCATCATCGCATCGGCAACGAAGAGTATTTCAGCAGGCTTGGCGATGCCAACAATATCCTTTAGCTCTTTCATCATTCCTGCATCCAATTGCGTCCGGCCCGCCGTGTCTATTATCGCCACTTCGTATCCCTTGCGGCGCGCCTCGTTGAGAGCGCTTGCACAGATGGCCACAGGAGAATCGCCCGCCGTTGGGCTGTACGCTTCTGTGCCAATTTGTTGCGCCAATATTTGTAATTGCTCAATGGCTGCGGGACGGTAGGTGTCGGCGGGAACGAGATAGGTCCGTTTGCCCGTAGCAATAAAATGCCGGGCAAGCTTGGCAGCGGTGGTGGTCTTGCCGCAACCTTGTAACCCCACAAGCATTATCGGTGCGGGGATTTTCGAACCAAACCGAATGTACGCCCCCGAGCCGCCTAACAGCTCCACTATTTTTGCATGAACTATCTTGATGACTTGTTGACCAGGAGTGATGCTATCTAAAACCTCTTCCCCGATTGCTCGCGCTCGTACCTCGGAGATAAACGACTGGACAACCTCAATATTAACATCCGCATCCAGAAGCGCAAGGCGCACCTCCGACAGAGCTTCTTCAATGTTGGCTTCGGTTAGCCGTGCTTGCCCTCGCAACTTTTTAAAAACTTTTTCTATCTTTGTTGCAATGCCTTCAAACATCTTGCCGTCCCCAATTTTTTTTCCCCCTATGTTAGCAGAGAGCCGATAGTCAATAATTTGTTGCCACTGGCATTGCAAAAAGCATTTCCGCTTCACTTTTTAGGAAAGCACCGTCTCTATGACAAAAAAATTAGGCCAGCATACCTGGGGAACATTACCTTGACTTGCAACACCGTAATTTATAGCCCGCATCAAGACAAGATCCATTTAGCAAGTATCACAAAAAGGCTATTAAAATGAACCTTTTAGAAAAGTTGCACATGCTACATAGCGTCTGGCATTATCGCTTGAGGACAGAAAAAGAAGACATAAACTACATGATGCAATATGATTTAGAGGGTAAAACGGTTATTGATATCGGTGCCAACAGAGGAATCTATTCCTACTGGATGAGCAAAAAAGTTGGCGTGGGGGGTAAAGTGTTTGCCTTCGAACCACAACCAGAACTGGAAAAGCATTTGTTAGAAGTAAAATCCGACTTTAAGTTGCACAACCTTTTTGTCTTTAACCACGGGTTATCCTGCCAAGAAGGGGTAAAAACGCTTTATCGCCCAGAAGCATGTTCAGGCGGTGCCACCCTCTGCAAGACGAATGGCGAATGGCAACAGATTGCGATAAAAGTAAAAACTCTGGATTCTTATCTTAGCGAATTTTCCCATGTTAAGTTTATTAAATGTGATGTTGAAGGGCATGAATACGATGTCTTTAAAGGAGGACATCGCCTGCTGGAAAGGGACAAGCCCGTATTACTTCTTGAATGTCACCACCGAGATGCTGAAAACGGGATATTGTTCCAATACTTACAATCGCTTGGGTATGATGGCTTTTTCCTACACAAGGGGCAGATGATAGACCACCAGGACTTTGATAAATACCCCTGCAGGAAGAAAAAAGAAACCCACCGAAATTATATTTTTATTAGTAAATGAAACAAGCAACCACGCCGTCGCCAAGGTCATACCTGCCGCAAGGGTTAAGGCCGTTGGGCGGCACATTTTCCCCCAGCCGGGAAGAATATGAAAAAGCCCCAGCACAGGGTCGGCATTTTATTTTTGTTTGGTTTTTACCAAATTTTTCTTCATGATTGACGAACATGCTTCCCAAAAGAGAAGATATCCCGCACCAAAAACACCAACATAAGCACCATCGGAAGCTCCTTGCCTCCCGTTATCGCCTCTCAAAGCTTCTTGTTGCCGCTGATCTTCCCCTGCTCCTTACACCCAAGCACTACAACCCTACGCCAAACTTAACTCAAACTTATTAACAGCCTTCAATAAGTTGAAGCATATTGCCTTTTAACAAAACTGACTCTCAACCTTCTCCAAGCCAACAGAGGAAGCCCGAGAAAATCCAAATAACCGTTTGAGTGTCCCAAAACCCTGTTCCACAACATAACGACGCCGAGAAATAAACTTGTTGATCCGTTTATCTAAACAACTCAACGGGTGATTACGATACCCCTTACGCATAATCCCATCTTTAAAACCCCACTCCCGAAGAAACTGACGATTACTCTCCGAAGCATAACCCTTATCCGAGTAGAAGCGAACCGCACAAATAGCGGCAACCAATGAAGGCAACTCCTTAACCTCAGGAGCGTTGGCCGGTTTGACACGAACGGTAGTGATATAGCCATCCTCACAATCCACCGCCGCAAACGCCTTGTAGCCATAATAGCTCCGCTTGCCCTTCTTCAACCAACGAGCATCCTTATCCGCAGACTCTTGCAACTAAGCCACTGTAACCTCTCCCGCTGATGCCTCAGCCTCAGCAGCATCAGCCTCCTGACGATCTTCAGACATGCTAAGAACACGCCGTGGACGAGACGCAGAAGAAACTGTGGACGAGACGCAGAAGAAACTATCGTGGCATCAATGATAGCACCATTACTCTTGTTAACCTGAACACCAGCAGCTTCCAACTGACTGTTAATTGCTGCAAAAATCACCTTGTCCAAACCCCGTCGTCCCAAAGCATTACGAAAAAGGCAAATCGTGCTCTCATCAAGAGTAGCTTCGTTGATATCAAAGCCAGCGAAAAGCAGAAAATCCACACGCAACGACAAAGCTTCTTCCATCTCCTTGTCGGAAAGACCATGCCATTCCTTTAAGAGCACGGTCTTTAGCATCTTGGGTCATATGGTCTTTGCCCGCCTAATGAAGGGGCTGTATCGTTGCGATGAATGCCGTGCAGATGCTTTCTCAAGGCTTCCCAGTTGATGAGAAGCGCTAATTTTAATAGTTTGTTGTCCTTTAGTTTTTCCTGTGCACCGAGGGTGAAGAAAGTTGCCATGGCGGGGTTACTCCTTTGGATATTTATGCTTTAGTTACGGGATGTTATAAATGTTAATGGCGTTAAGTTCAAGATAAAACAGGCTCCAGTTATTGTCCCTTTATGATCTCTCTTATGATGACTTTTTGAGGATGATGGCTACAGAAGAAACATCATGACAACATGCCGCGACTTTAAGCCGCGGAAGACAAAAACCACTAAACAACGGAAAACAAAAACTCAATGCAAAATGACAATACAAGAGGAGGTTATGCAGGGGTCTTTAATACTGACTTCGGCCCCAAGTAATGGGCACTGAAATATGGCTAATAAGCCGAAATACAAGGATCCTGATGTTGACAAATAATTTGCCGAGGGAGTAGGCGGCGGATAACTTGTCAGAGGACAGTCATTTTGGCGAAGTCCGTATAATAACACTGTTAGCGTAGCGCGCCGCGCTAACGCGCATTGAGAAGAATATACAATGAGTATCAAAGAAAAAGACATTAAATTGTTGTGGGGACGCTCAGCAAATAGATGTTCATTTCCTGATTGCAGGGAAAAATTAAGTCAGGATAATAGAATGGGAAGAGAATCATTTCTCATTGGAGAACAAGCACATATCGTCGGAAAAGGAGAAGGTAGTAGTCGAAGTAACAGCATTTTAACTGCAGACGAACGAGATTCGTATCATAATTTAATTCTATTGTGTCCTAATCATCATACGCTCATTGATAGAAATCCAGAAGACTATCCAATTGAAAAATTGCATATGATAAAATCTCAGCATGAATACTGGGTTGAAAGCGCACTTTCAGAATCACATGACTCAAAAACTAACGCAAACAATATTATTTATGCACATTTAATTGATTTAGCTGTTGATGGCTGTTTATTTAGTAATTGGGAAGAATGGATTAGTCCCTTATTAATTTATCCTCGTAGAATTGCAATAGATATTCATAATAAAGCATTAGTTTATACTTTAAAAATGCATAAAGCTGTCTGGCCTGGAACATTACCAGAGTTAGAATCTTCAATGAAGCTTTTTTCAACCTCCTTGAATATAATGCTTAATTTCTATATGAAAAAGGCCGTTAGTGAAAAAGGATATTTTATTGAGGATAATTCATATAAAAGACAATGGCACACACACAAATTATTCGCTGAACTATCAGGTAAGAGTTCTCGCTGGGGAAAATATTTGGCTGAACTTATAGAAGAAGTTACTAAGTCTGCTAACTGGCTATCAGAGATAGTTCGCAAGGAAATTAATCCGCTATTTATGGCTACCGATGGGAAATTTTCTATGGTTTGGGGCCCAGATGATACCTTCTCTTGGCGTACTGTTGTTCCCGAATATTCAGAGGCTGAAAAAAGTCAATTAATTGATTCATATGAACAAAAATGTAGTAACCTCATGAATAAAGCTACTTCAATTGTTGTCTAATATTATATTGTTGTGTGCACTATAACCAGTCGCTCAACCAGACGCTGCTATCGTAGCGCCGGTTAGCTTGTTGTTCTATTTTTGAATATGCACATATTAACGAACCAAAATAATCTTGGAGAATTATATGGGTGATGTTTTTATTTCATATTCCCACATGGATAAAGATAAAGTTCAAGGTATTGTTTCAAAAATAAAAGACGCTGGCCATAATGTATGGATAGATGAAACTAAACTATCGGTTTCCGATACAATCTCAACTGATATTAAGAATAATATACAACGAGTTGATTTTGTGATAGTTTTTTTGTCATTAAACTCTGTTGGCAGTGTGTGGGTTAAACAAGAAATATATGAAAGTTTATTATTTGAATTAAAAAATAAAAAGTCAAAATTGATTCCCTGTTTAATTGATGAATGTGAATTGCCGACTGCCTTTATAAAATCAAAAAAATTCAATCGTATTTATGAAAATTTTGTCTTAGATGAAAAAAAATCAATTAATAAAATACTATCAACCTTAAGTTCTTCACCTCGTAAAATTTTTGAAAATGAATTTTACGCTATATTAAATATCCCTTTACCTGGTTTGGAAATCTATATGCCGGGTGAAACTTATGGTTGGGGTAAAAATGCCTCAATGCAATATTTCGAGACTGTTGACTCGTATTTGCTCTTTGATTTTGCAATTGAGCCATATAAACATTTCAAGCATTTTGTTTTATGCGAAGAAAAAAAAGCTGATGAAATCAGAGGTAAGTTAAAATCAATTGGCTATATTGTAACCGGAACTGGTGATATAGACGATGAAACGCAAAAAAGAAGGGTTTGGTTTAAAATTAAACCCAATAGGGAATTTTGTAACCACCCTTTTAAAATCACTGAGGATAATAATCAGTGGATAGAATAGAACAATTTACTACATGAGAACACAAAAAATGTGCATCGTGAGCATTGCGTTATCATTCTGAGTCGGTGACTCGAGTCCCGCAAAACTGAATTTTCATTATGGAGGTAACGAAAATGAAGGAACCCTCAAATGATGCAACATCTCACTGGATGCGGCCTATTATTACACTTATTGGAGCGTTTGCTGGAGCCATTTTTCAATATTATTTAGGTCCAAGTCAACCGGTTCAGCCAGTCACTATTACTATTCTTGACTCACAAGGAATAAAGGTTGAGGAAGTACCCGTGCAAATACCAAACCATGAAAAGAACATAAATATCGAATTAAGTAAGTCTGCTATCAATACAATTGTAAAGGGTCGTGATTCTAAGACACCTGAGTCTAATAAACACCAAGATGAAAAGCACCAAGGCCAGCCTCAATTCAGAGACATTGTTTCTCAATCACAGATCCCGGTCACATTCAGGCACCCAGATCAAGAGACACAGGTTGCAATCATGTCCAAGCATCCAGATGAGGAGATACAGGTACCAGTTATTTCGGCCAACCCTACACGATAAGATTGATATAATCATTCTTATTGTGTTATACTTTCTCCAAAATCTCAAAGGAGGGTAATATGCGTAAAATCGGTTATTGTATTCTATCGCTGACTCTATTCTTCCTGTTGTTTGCACTGATCCACTCAGTCGATTTAGCACAGTCTGAAACTATGACAGTGCTAAAAAATGTTGAAACCGTATATCTCGTCGATGTCTCGAAAAAAGACAGGGGTGCATGCTATTCCGGAAAGCTTGTTTGGGATGGCGAGAAATGGAGGAGACAGATTGCAGTTTACAACAACTCACCAGATCCTCCTGCTAGCCATCCTGTCCGCAATTATGTCAAAAATATCCACAATCCTGCATATAAAGGTCAAAAGAAATGGGAGCCGTTTCAGTTTAGAGAGTTTCCATGCCAACCATGATGCACACAAATGTCTGAGATAAGACTGGTGAGGATAGAAATCATCGGTAGTTATTGCCGTTTTCATGCATAAAATCGGCAATATGAAGGCGATAGCCCCTTGCTAACAAAAAAAGCTACGGACGGTGGGGGACGCTCTTTTCTTTCTTCTTCTTGCTCATAGGCCAGCCGCCGCTGATTTTTGGCGTTAGAAGCATCCCTTCCATACACAGTCTCTGCATATTTAATATGAAACCGAAGAACACCTAAACTTGCTGAAAAAGTTATGTTAATCGCCCCTGAAAAAACATTTATATATTAGATATTGTTGGACATTTTGTTGATTTTATGGTCGTTAATTTGCCAGTTTTTGAACATAAATCTACAGAAAGCTTGCAAATTTTCGCCATGCAACGACAACCTTCACCACAAGCAATCGAACGCCAAAGAGATCTTTTCCGCTCCGAATTGGAGCAAATCATCGACACTAAGCATCCCATGGTCAAGCTGGCCAAGACGGTTGATTGGGAACGCTTAGAAACGCTCTTCGGGGCAACATTCCATCCCGAAGTAGGTCGTCCAGGCATCAGCACCCGTCTGATGGTGTCTCTCCATTACCTCAAATACATGCAGAACCTCAGCGATGAAGATGTTGTGCAGTTATGGGTGGAAAACCCTTATTGGCAGTATTTGAGCGGGATGCAGTTTTTTACCCACAAGGCTCCGATTGACCCCTCCAGCATGACCCGCTGGCGTCATCGCGTCGGAGAGTCAGGCGCCGAGGAGCTCTTGAAGGAAACTATCATTGCGGGCTTGAAGCTTAAGGCGGTAAAAACCTCTCAACTTTCCCGTGTTAATAAGACCCTTGCGTAACTCGTTCATCAAACACCAACGGAAGAAAAAGTTCCTCGATTAAAGAAAATAACTGAAACATTTCAAACACCTCTGGACTTCCGCTGGAGCCTGCACTCGTGAAAACGGGTGCGGGAATGACCACAACAAGGCAAGTGTTGCAGTTGTGCAAGAGT